>JAGMCC010000150.1 GCA_023129355.1 Dehalococcoidia bacterium
AGGGGATCCAGCGCCTTTGCCCTCACCGCGGCCATTTGAGGTTTGGTATCGTCGCAGACGTAAACCGCTTTAGCATTCCCTCCGTAGACGGGTCGTGTCTGGAGCAGGAGCTTGGAATCGGGGTCAATATCGAGTGCCACGCAGTCCATAGAGACTGCGGTATCCAGCCTGAAGGCTAGCCTTGGTGCCAGGTCGCGCCCCATCGGTGTCGTTCCCAGGAGCAGGATATTTGGCTCAACCTGCTTCACCACCTTTTCCATCACCGCCACGTAGGCGTCCGTCTGATAGTCCTTAAGCGGGGGGTCATCAACGATATATACCTTGTCTGCCCCAAAGGCGATCGCCTCTTTGCCCAGGTCGCCAAGGCCGCTGCCCAGTAAAACTAAAGAGAGCTCCTCGCCCAGATTATCTGCAAGCCCGCGGCCACCGCCGAGAAGCTCCAGAGTGCTTGCCGCCAGCTTCCCATCGCCGATCTCGCCGCAGACCATTACCCCTTTATACTCAGCCATTAAATTTAACCTCCTCTATAGTAACCTGGTCTCTCTGAGTTTCAGCGCCAGATTTTGCGCTGCCTCTTCGAGGCTCTCTCCCTCGATGATTTCGCACTTTCCTTCTTTAACCGGGATGAATAGCTTGAGCAGTTTGGCTCGTGCCCCGGCGGCACCAAGCTTTACCGGATCAGCGCCGATATCCTGCGCATTCCAGGTGGGCACCTCTTTCTTCGCTGCCGCCATAATCCCTTTAAGCTTTGGATACCGAGGCTCGCCAAGCTCGTTTGATACCGTGATCAGCAGCGGGGGAGATGCTTCAATTACCTCGTAGCCATCGGTGAGCACCCGCTCTACCTTTATCTTGCTGTCAACCAGCTCCACTTTCTGGGCCGGGGTGATGCTGGGTATCCCCAGCAGCTCGGCGATGCCGGAACCCACCTGACCGGCATCCCAGTCCGCTGCCTGGCGGCCACAAAAGATCAGGTCATACTCCCCCACTTTCTTAATGGCCATCGCCAGGGCATAGGCTGTGGCGTGGCTGTCGTCGCTTTCGAAGGCGGGGTCCTGGAGCAGGATCATCTCATCGGCGCCCATGGATAGTGGCTTTTTAATTACATCCATGACAAAATCCTTGCCCAGGCTCAACACAGTGATCTTGCCGCCATGAGCATCCTTGATCCGCAGCGCCGCCTCCACCGCCTGCTCATCGAAGGGGCTAACCACCTGTGATACACCCGCCGCAGGCATCGCCCTCTTTGCCGCCTCATCGACCTTGAAACTGCCCGGCGGTGCCTCTGGATCCGCTATCTGTTTTACGCAAACGATCATATTTGGCATAGAATATCCCCCTTTCTAAGGCTTATGTTGCGCTTGTTAAATTTATCACGAGGTAGGGGGAATGTCAAGCGAAGCCTAGATTATGATATGGTTCCCACAATGAACTTCCGGTCCAATAAGTCAATGTATGTGTACTCAGGGGCGGTGGCTATGTCTCTTCTCCGCAAAATTATATTGACCGCCTCATTTGCAGCCAAGATTGAAGCTAGTCCGACTCCTATGCTGGTGGTCGGTCCCGGTCTTTTGCCACTAACGATTTCTTCGCCGATATCACCCATTTCTTGTATGATATCACCTGTGAAGTATGAAGGCATGACCGGACAGATTCTTTCTAGAGGAACCGTTAGCTGATCAACATCGTTTAAATCTACATCCCGGGGCAAGTTGTCATACTCCTCGAGGGTACACCCTTCAGGGTCAAAAATGGCTATCAGGGCCCCAAAGCCTATGGCGCTGGTGAAAATATAGTATATTCCCCTTCGTCGAGCAGCTCTTTGTAGAAGAATAGACTCTCTGAACAATCCAAAGTCCATTTCGTCGATTACTAAATCGCAATCATTTACCAGGAGACGGGCATCGCTTTCCGTTGTTATGCCAGACTTACTATAATGGATATTGGCCTCGGGATTGATGTCTTTAATCTGCATAAATACGGCCTCTGCCTTATTTTTACCCAGATTAAGCATGGATGAAGAGAACTGTCTGTTGAGGTTGCTTTCTTCGAAAGCCTCAGGGTCAACAATCTTCAATTGCCCCACGCCAACTCTTATAAGCCTTTCCGCGAGCAAACCTCCCACACCTCCAGCGCCCGCGATCGCTATGGTAGAGTCCCTGAGTTTGTCCTGCTCTGATTCTGTCAAGATTCCTATATTTCTGGAAAATATCCTCTTATATAGATTTTCCATTCTTCCTCCTCTGTCGTAACTATTCTTTTTAGTCAAACGTTGCTTCCATCACCGCAATCTGGCGTAGTACTAAACTCTATTACAGCCCGCCCCTTTTCATAACTTGGGAGATAATTGGGTTAGCTTGGGGTTAAAGCTATCACTAGAGATGGAGGATGTCAAGCGGGTGTGCTCGTCCAGTACATTAACGACACATCACCGTTCGCCGGCTTTTTACCCGTCATTGCCACGAAAATACCATGATATGTCTGGATGAACTCTACGCCCGTGTCATTCCCGCGCAGGCGGGAATCCAGGACGACCGGTCTCCTGGTTCCTGCTTCCGTAGTACAGACAGACAACGCCGGTGCAAACATGCAACATTCTCATCCTCCGTGGTGCCGCGGGTGAGCGGCATGTTGGATTCCGAACGCCTCTGTCATTCCGAACTTGTTTCGGAATCTCCAGGATGCTGAAACAAGCTCAGCATGACAATTATGGACTCCCCTTTTTAATTATTGTCCCGTTACACCCTTGGTTAGGCTGGCCGACGTCGGCCAGCCTAACCCCGGACCCCCGCTTTTGGATTTTACTCATTATTATTCCGAACGCCCCTGTCATTCCGAACTTGTTTCGGAATCTCAGGATGCTGAAACAAGCTCAGCATGACAATTATGGACACCCCTTTATATCTCATGCATAGCCAAACCTACAGTGTAGCGGGTGTACCCGTCCGGGGATGTGCGAGACTATTTTGAAGATGGCTTCCGTTTCTTGACCTGCCCTTTGTCCTCATTCATGGCACGGCAGAAAGCCTCCACCAGTTCAGGGTCGAATTGGGTGCCCGAGCACCGTCTCAGTTCCTCCAACGCCTCTTGCTGGGATACGACTTCTCGATAGGGACGCGCCGTGGTCATGGTGTCATAGGCGTCGGCCACGCTTATGATCCTGGCACCCAGGGGTATCTCTTCGCCCTTCAACCCGTCCGGGTACCCCGTGCCGTCATACCACTCGTGGTGGTGCAAGATTACGGGTACCACCGACCCCAGTCCCTTGATATAGCCAACTATCCTCGCCCCTTCAGCGGAGTG
>JAGMCC010000151.1 GCA_023129355.1 Dehalococcoidia bacterium
CGTGGACCTCGATAATTGTCGTGTTTCCCGCCTCCCAGTGAAGATTGTCAATGTTCTGGGTGATCACTGAGCTGAGGATACCCATTCGCTCCAGCTCCGCCAGGGCTAGGTGGCCTGGATTGGGTCTGGCCCTCTCTAACGTGTCGACCATCTCCTGAAAAAACGCTCGACCCTCCACGGTTATCTTGCCCAACGTGGCGACACCCTCGGTGCCCAATTTATCCGGGTCGTAGCGGTCCCACAGCCCACCGGGGTCTCTAAAGGTGGGAATCCCGCTCTCGGCGGAGATACCCGACCCGGTGAAAGCCACCAGGTTCCTGGCACTGGCGATAATGGATGCTACCTGTTGAAGCTGCTCTGTCATTTCAGCTCTCCTCCAATAGACTTAACAGTTCCCGCTTGAGCGCTCCCAGCCTTTCGTTGAACTGGGAGTGAAGCTCCTGGGAAATCGTTTCCCAGGTTTCGCTAGCTTCCAGGTTAATCGCCCCCACGGCACTTCCCGAGATCCTTAATTGATGAAGTAGCTCCCTCTCCCCCTTCTCGATTCGTTCTTTTTCCCCTTCGAATTTTTTCTGCTTCACATCCTGAAACTCCCTGAGGAGGCTCTTTATCCTTTCATTTATCTCCCCGATTCGCCCCTTCCCCTTTAGGGTGAGCAAACCACTCAGGGCTTTTCCGCTTATTTCGTAACTTGCTAAATCAATCGCCGCCACCAGTCTCGATAGCGCAGCCCCCATCACTATGACCTGTTCATCGATACTGTATCTCCTCACCTCCTCTTTAAGGATCCGCCTATCGCCATGGCCCAGGTATCGCTCCGCAAGTGCCCGCCCGATGGGGGCGTATTCCGCCTCATTACGCTCCCTCATCTCCTCAGGGGAAAGCTTCCCCAGCCTCTCGGCCTTTTCCAGCGCCTTCTCAAAGGCGCTTTTCATCTCACCCATTTCAATTAGAGCCCCCTCTTTCGAAACCTCAGCCACTATAAAGCTAGATAAATTGATGCGCTTCAATTATACTATCCTTTGGCTCTACCAGCAAAGGCGGTGTATGGGTGACAGTGACGCTATCTATATTTATGGCAATACGGAGAATTCCTATCCAGCGGACATCTCACTGTTGCCATTCTGACCCTCCGCTCGTGATTCTGAGGGACCCCTCCGCTTTGCGAGAGTCCGACTTATCGGACGATTCAGGCCTCGGGGGACCGAAGAATCTCATCCCTGCTTCCCTGTGAAGGGTCTAGATTCTTAGCTTCCCCTTCGCTTCGCTCAGGGCTTCGACTCAGAATGACAGAAAGCCAATGAGCCGGGCCAAGAAGCAGTAAAGGGGAAGGATTCTGGGTGGGATGAAAAAATGAGACTACTGGAAAATCTATACTGCTACATCTGGACAGGAAAGGGCAATAATTGTAATAGCTACCTTTTTGCCCATGTGCTGCGTGGCGACAGACCCCATGTCCTCATCGATCCGGGACATGTGGTCAATGAGATTAACGAGCGCTGTCTGGACCAATTGCTCAGCGTTATGGGGAGAGACGGCCTGAAACCCGAGGACGTAGGTCTGATCATCAATACCCATTCCCACCCCGACCACTGCGAGGCAAATGAGGCCCTGATAGCCAGGAGCAGGACAAGGCCAGGTAAGCCAAGCCAGGCTCTCGTCGCCCTCCACCAGGATGAGGATGTGTATCGGCGGGAGATGGCGGAGATCATGGCTAAGATGCTGGGACAGCAGGTGGGATTCGAGCCGAATTTTTACCTTAAAGAGGGCGACCTAAGTCTGGGCAAGGAGAACAAGATAAACCTCAAGATTCTCCATACCCCAGGTCACTCTCCAGGCTCCGTAAGCCTTTACTGGCCCGATAACCGGGTGCTGATCACCGGAGATGTCCTGTTTTATGGCGGGATAGGGAGGACAGATCTGCCCGGCGGGGATAGCAAGCTGCTCAAGCGGAGCATCGAGAGGCTATCGGAACTGGATATCGAGTATCTGCTCCCCGGTCATTGCACCCAATTCGGTACAATGATCAAAGGCCGAGATAATGTAAGGCAGAACTTCGCCTCCGTCAGGTTGAGCTATTTCCCCTTGCTATAGGAGGGCAATAGTTCATTCCCTCTAATCCAGATCAGCCAGGTGGAAGCTCATCCCGTCTCGGGCGGCGATGACGCGGACGCCGGTCTCCTCCGACAGCCTTCTGGCCATCTCCCAGGGCTTGGCCCGCCACATGGTCATGCCGAAATGGGTCAGGATCGCCACTTTGGGCCTTACCTCCTTGATAATTTCACCCGCCTCCGGGGCAGAGAGGTGATCATAGGGACCCCCCGGCTCAAACCTCACCACATTGAGGATTAGGAGGTCTCCTTTATAGTGCTGACTCAAACCCGCAAAGAAGCGTGTATCCACCAGGCAGGAGATGATATATCTCGGGGTCTCAAAGACCACTCCGTAGGTCTCCACTGCATGATGGTGCCTGATGGGGGTATGAAAGGAGACCTCACCGATGCTATAGCTCTTTCCTTCCTCAAGAATCTCGATGCGCTCCAGGTATGGGCGCAGGTAATGGAGGATGACGGGGTCCTCTTCAAGGGCATCGCTGGGGGCAAAGAGCGCCCCTCTCCTCTTTAGCCCCCCTTCGGTCATCGCCTCGATCATAATGTTGACATCAGCCGAGTGATCCAGATGCCGATGGGAGAGTAAGATGGCCTGGAGCTTTGAAGCTTTGAGCTTCCTCCTAGCCGCCTGAACCAGGGTGCCCGGGCCAGGATCGAGGAGTATCTGCACGCCCCCAAACTCAAGCCAAAGCCCGCCTGAAGCAAGGATCTGGTTTGCCACCATCACCCGAGCTCCAGCGGTTCCCAAAAATGTGATTTTATCTCCGCTCATTACCCCTCCATTCTTCCTACTGATCTCGCTTAGTATAGATGGTTGATACTTGGTATAGTAGATTTCACTTCAGTTATTATTGCGACATGCTTCGCGATAAATCAACCGCGGGTACTAGTGGAGTGGAACTCATCCGCGCTACACTTTAGGTTCTACCAAGCAGGCCCTAGTCGGGGCAGAAATACATCCCAGGGCGGGTGGGACAAGGTCTATCTGTCATTGCGAGCCGGAAGCGTGGCAATCCCCACGTGGCATGACAGAACAACACTGAGACCCAATACCCGCCGCGTGGCCTCGATCCGCCGGGTGGGCTGGCCGACGTCGGCCAGCCCATCTATTTGTCATGCTGAACTCGTTTCAGCA
>JAGMCC010000152.1 GCA_023129355.1 Dehalococcoidia bacterium
AACATACGAAGCCACGGCCCGGTGGACTGGATGGTGGAGGTTTTCGATGCGCCGCGCGCCCTGCCTCAGATCATCGATGACCCGGAAGAGTTCCTCCCTGACGAGTTGCCCCAGGCAGACCTATTACTTTACCTGTGCGAATCGCCCAGCGTGGCCCAGCTGGTTCCCGCTATGGCCAAGCTCTGCGGGGCGCGGGCGGTCATCGCCCCCATCGATAATTCAGCGTGGCTACCGCAGGGGCTGGCAAATCAGCTCCAGCGTGAGCTCGACGCACTGGACGTTGCCAGCGTCTTCCCCAAGCCCTTCTGCACCCTGACCCCGGATAGTTACGGCTATCGCCGCAGTGCCAAGCATTACGATAACGAGCTTATTGCCTCTTTCGCCCACCACTTCGGAAAGCCCGAGCTCAAGATCACGGTCAACCCGGAGACCAAGAGGATCGAGGTGGTCGATGTGATCCGGGACGCCACCTGTGGCAGCGCCAGACATGTGGCCCAGGGGCTGGTGGGGGTCTCTGCGGATGAGGCTGAGTTCGAGGCGGGGATGCTCCACCATCACTATCCATGCCTGGCCGCCATGGTCCAAGAGCAGGTTGATGATCGCCTCGTCGATACCCTGATGCACGTCGCCGGCTTCATCATCAGGGATGAGGTGGGCGAGCAGGTGAAACCCTTCAAGAAGCCGGTGCCCTATATGACCGCGGAGGGCTATGTGTCCGGGAAGGAAGGCAGCCCTGGCTCATAGTGTACTATTGGTTAACCCCAACCAGATGAAGCCGCCGGTCGCGCCCCTCGCTCTGGATTATCTCGCATCAGCCCTCGGAGGTAGTGGCTTTAAGGTTGACCTCCTCGACCTCTGTTTTTACCAGGATTTCGCCCCAGAGATTGATCGATATTTAGCTTCAAAAAGCGTTTTCGCCATCGCCATCACCCTGCGCAACACCGATGATACCTGTTTTGCCACCCAGGATTTCTTCGTCCCCAGGCTCAAGGAGATGATCGGTTGTCTTCGGGCGCATACCTGCGCCCCCTTGATCCTTGGCGGGTCGGGGTTCTCCATCATGCCCGAGGCCATTCTCCAGTACTGCGGCCTCGACCTGGGAATCTGGGGTGAGGGGGAATACTCGCTCCCTTTATTATTGAGTAAGATTGTGGCTGGGGAGGATTACCACGGTGTCCCCGGGCTTGTGTATCACGATGCGAAGGGCTTCCATCGCAATGCCCCAAAATACCTCGATCTCAAGAATATGCCCACCCCTGAACGAAATACGGTGGACAACCGCCGTTACTTTTTAGAAGGGGGCATGGGCAGTGTCGAGGCGAAGCGGGGCTGCCCCAAACGATGCATCTACTGCGCTGATCCCCTGGCAAAGGGGAGGAGATTGCGCCGGCGCTCCCCGCGGAGCGTGGTCGATGAGATCGAGGCGCTGCTCCGGATGGGGATCGACCACTTCCACTTTTGCGATAGCGAGTTCAATTTTCCACCCGGTCATGCCCAGGAGATATGCCTTGAAATCGTTAGCAGAGGGTTGGGCTCTAAAGTTAGATGGTATGCCTACTGTAGCCCCGCTCCTTTTAGCGAGGAGCTTGCCACCCTGTTCCCTAAAGCGGGGTGCGCCGGCATCAATTTTGGCGTCGATAGCGCAAATGACCAGATGCTGCGCACTTTAGACCGGGACTTTACCGTCGATGACGTGGCGCGCACCGCTCAACTCTGCCACCGCCAGGGCATTGTTTTTCTGTACGACCTGCTCCTCGGCGGGCCCGGGGAGACCGGTGATTCGCTCCGGGAGACCATCGAGACAATGAAACGGCTCTCCCCCTCCAGGGTGGGCGCTAGCCTGGGGGTGCGCCTCTTCCCTGAAACGAGGCTGGCGGCGATGGTGCGAAAGCAGGGGCCTATAGAGCAAAACCCCAATCTTCGGGGCGCGAGGGACGAAAAATTCTTTACCCCCGCCTTCTATCTATCATCGGCCCTGGGGGAAGATGCCCCGGAGTATCTGGCCAGTATTATTGCCGGCGATGAGCGCTTCCTTTTCATGTCGGGGGAGGTCGCCGGCCAGAACTATAACTATAACGATAATACACTCCTAACCAATGCCATCAAGGACGGCTACCGGGGGGCCTTCTGGGACATCCTGAGGCGGCTTAGCAAGTGAAAGGCATTCCTTTGGTCTCGTTCAGATAGATGATTGATACTTGGTATCGTGGATTTCGCTTCACTTATCATTGCGAGACGCTTTGCAATAAATCAACCGTGGGGACGAGTGGAGCAGAACACATCCGTGCTACACCATAGGTTCTACCAAGCAGGAGCTATATCGGGGGCAGGGGTATGTGTTTATGGGTAGGTTGGAGCATCCGCTCCAACAACGCCTAGAGCCGATGCTCTAGGCTACCCAATGTTAAACACATCTCAGGGCGGGCGGGTGGAGATAGCCAATTTGTCATTGCGAGCGCAGCGCGGCAATCCCCACGTTTCATGACAGAACATCACTGAGACCCAATACCCGCCGCTTGGCCTCGATCGGCCGGGTAGGCTGGCCGACGTCGGCCAGCCTACCCATTGTCATTATGAACTCGTTTCAGCATCTCGATCATCAGATTCCGAAACAAGTTCAGAATGACAGGGAGGGGTCCTCGCAATGACGGGGAAAAGCAGGCGAACGGTGACGTGGCACTAGTGTACTGGACGAGTACACCCTTTTGACAACCTACTAAGCCTCAGTTAGAATAGGCAAGGAGAAGGAGTTGCCCCATAAATACGATGTAGTCATCGTCGGTGGCGGGCCGGCGGGCATATTCGCTGCGCTGGAGTTTTGCCAAGCCTCAGACCTGAGCATCCTGCTCTTGGAGAAGGGCAAGGACATCGATTCCCGTACCTGCCCCTTCATGGAAAAGGGGATTAGTTGTCCCCCATGTTCCCCCTGTGATTTGGTCAGCGGACTGGGGGGCGCTGGCGCCTTTAGCGATGGCAAGCTCACCCTCTCCGCTGAGGTTGGGGGGAGACTCAGGGATTACCTCGGACAGGAGCGGACCGAGGAGCTCGTCCACTACGTTGATAGCGTCTATCTCAGGTTTGGCGGCTCGGACAGGGTCTATGGCAGCGGGGAGGAGGTAGAGGAGCTAGTGCGCAGGGCTACCTTGGCTGATCTGCGCCTTATCCCGATGACCGTGCGCCACTTGGGGACGGAGCACAGAGCGAGAGTGCTCCGTCCCCAAGTGGCGCACG
>JAGMCC010000153.1 GCA_023129355.1 Dehalococcoidia bacterium
GGCGCACCCGCCTCAGTTCCTCGGGATAGGTAGCGCCCACCACCAGCCCCACATTGCCAAAGGTATTCCACTCCCTGGCTCGCTGGGCTACGACCTCGAATAATGGTTTCTCGCCCTCTCCGGCCTTCGCCGACTTGTCGCAAAGTAACAGGTCTTGGAAATGGGCTGAGCCTGCATTGGAGGTGCGGCAGAGGATGAACACCCCCTTTTCCCTATACTCAATAAAGGGCTCCAGGGAGTCGTATCCCAGATAGGGGTTCACGGTGGCAGCATCGAAGCCCAGGGTTTCAAAGAGCGCCCGGGCATAGGCCCGCGCGGTGCTGCCGATATCGCCCCGCTTGGCATCCCCAATGACCGGGATATCCGCAGGGATATAGTCTACCGTCTTCTCCAGCGCCTTTAGCCCATCGACGCCCAGCACCTCGTAGAAGGCGAGGTTGGGCTTGTAGGCGCATACCAGGTCCTGAGTGGCATCGATGATGGCGCGGTTGAACTCAGCGACATCGCCCCAGGGCATCAGCTCCAGGTCGGGGTCGAGCCCAATGCAAAGGAGGCTCCTGTTGGTTCGGGCAGCGTTAAGCAGCTTCTCTAAGAAGTTCATCGTCCCATGGCGATAATACCGCCCCGCCAAGCTAACGTCAAGGGCAAAATATTAGCTCCTTCAGATAGATAGGGAACACCCTACCGTCATTGTAAGGCACTCTTCCATCATATGGTGAGGCTTGCCCCCAGCGAAACGCTTTCATCGCCACTGCCACGAAAATGGAGTCTAGTCCGCTCGCCCTGAGCATGTCGAAGGGCCATTCATGGTTCGACAGGCTCACCACAAACGGACAGGCCTGTCCTGAGTTAGCCGAAGGGCTCACCACGAACCGTGTTAGATACGTCAATTCCCACGTTTGGCGTGTTGCCAACCATCTACAGGAGTCTGCAGCGAAAAAGCCTTTTTATTATCGGTGGTGTCTATGTAAATAGGCATGTTTGATTGCGACCCCAATACCTAGGCCGAGGCCGTCAGGTCGGCCGACGCTTCGGCCCAGGTGGGCCGACACTTCAGCCTAAATCGTCCGGTAAGTCGGACTCTCACAAAGCGGAGGGGTCTCAATAACAGGGTTGCATGTGCTTGTTATTGCTCAATTGCAATAATAGCGCAGAGAGCCCACCAGGGGGATTATAGAGGGATACCTAAGAATGGGTAGCTCCTATCTTATTTCCCCTATGTAATATCGCCTAGGCGCTACCCGCCAGATTTTATTTAGCCGCATTCTTGTGCTTGACAGCCTATTCCCACGCCCCGCTGCCTTTAGGTCTTGACAGGCGGCGAACAGGGGTTTAGCATCGCCACAGTAGTTGAAATGGGAAATCCGGGTATGTACAGGGAGATATGCCATGCCGAAAGCGAATGTGAACGGAGTCAACATCAACTATGAAGTCCATGGAGAGGGAGAGCCCTTGGTTTTGATAATGGGCTTTGCGGCCCCACGTCAGGCTTGGTTTTTCCAAACCCGTGCTTTCAGAGAGTATTACAAGGTCGTTACCGTTGACAACAGAGGCGCTGCATTTGGAAAAACAGATAAGCCAAGCGAACCCTATACTATCAAGACGATGGCGGATGATACAATCGGTTTGATGGACTGTCTCGGTATTGGTAAAGCTCACATACTGGGATACTCTATGGGAGGCATAATTGCGCAGGAGCTTGTCATCAATTACCCTGAAAGGGTAAGCAAGCTTATCTTAGCATCGACACTACCGACAATACGTCCACTTGCTTCAGAGATGCGTGAAGCCTTGGGTCTCGGTGAGGACTTCTCTTTCTCTGAGGAGGACATAAGAAGTGTAGATATTAGGAAGGCTTTAAGCGTGCTAGTTGCCCTAGGTTTTAACAGCAGGCTATATAGGATGATTTTAGTCCCTATAGTCCCTATTTCTGTTAGATTAGTTGAGTTAAAGGGTCTTATGGGGCAAATTGAGGCAATTGCTGGTTGCAATACACTGGAGAGGCTACATACCATTCAGGCTCCGACCTTAGTGATTGTCGGAACTAAAGACAAGGCTGCGCTACCTCACTTCTCAGAGGTGCTAGCAAGCAGGATACCAGATGCTAAGCTAGTCAAAGTTAAGGGTGGGTCGCATGGATACATTTGGGAAATGCCCGGCAGATTTAATAAGGAAGTCTTGGATTTCTTGAGATGTAATTGAATAAGTTGCGTTGACCACTCTTTACTTAATTGGTTCTAACAATCCGTGCCCCTTTCCGAGTACTTCGTGACAGGCATACACCCTGCTTATTATTGCCTAAGTGCTATAATAGCGCAGAGAGCCCAGCCAGGCGGATTTGGAGAGGGTATCGACAAAAAGTAACGAGGTTCAAAGAGTGGACTGGAAAGATTTCTTAAATAATTTAATAGCAGATTTGGCAGGGTTCGGCATCGGCTCACAAGAAAGGGACGGGTTCGTGCCGATCTGGCAAGGCGATTCTAGCTTATTGCTAACCGAGTAAACAATGGATTGTTATGAAAAAATACAGAAGAGAAGTGTTACCCGCTCCGAGGGAAGCAGTGACAAACGGACACTGCAACATGGGCACCTTCAACGGGCTTATTGAGCATATCAACCTACTGGATGCGAAAAAGCCGCTTGGCTTTTACGCGCCCCGGGTCTTTAACTACCTGCGGCTGAAGGAATGGGAGGCTTCCCAAATCGCCAACGATGAATGGTTCGTCTGCCTGGCGGTTTACAATGCCAAGGCAATCGGAATTGCCATTGTTATGGCCTATCAAAAGAGTGAGGGCCGCATGTACCGCTATGAGCGAAAGGTTCCCTTTTGGCAGCTCAAGGTTCCCAGCGGTCTCGGTGACTCACACTGTTACTATCACAGCCGCAATTTCAACATAGACATCTATAACAAGCTTAAATACGGCCGTATTATTGTGGATTTCAACATGCATAACTTCCAGGGTCTTCCGGACTGCCTGGCCTCCTTTACCGGTTACTACGAAACCGAGCCCATTGTGATCGTACAGCCCTTCGCAAAAAACCGTCCTCTTTACTCACATAAAGCCCTCATGCCAGCTGAGGGTAGTCTCACAATTGGCGATACAACGACTGGATTTGCTAAAAACTCAAGCTGCATGATCATCGATGACCACAAGGGCTACTATCCATATGTCATGAAATATGACTGGATCACGGCCCTCGGCTATGATGACAAGGGCCGACTTGTCGGC
>JAGMCC010000154.1 GCA_023129355.1 Dehalococcoidia bacterium
CGAAGCGCTGCTCCTCGTCGATGACCACCAGCCCCAGGTTCTTGAAGCTGACATCCTTTTGCAGCAGGCGGTGGGTGCCGATCACGATGTCGATGGTTCCCCGCTTCAGCCCGGCGATGACCTCCCCCTGCTCCCGCTCGGCGCGAAAGCGGCTCAATACCGCCATGTTTAACGGGAAGGGGACAAGGCGCTCGGTAAAGGTTTGAAAGTGCTGCTGGGCAAGCACGGTGGTCGGCACGAGAATCGCCACCTGACCGCCATCCATGACTGCCTTGAAGGCTGCTCTCAGGGCGACTTCCGTTTTGCCATAGCCCACGTCGCCGCAAACGAGCCGGTCCATGGGCTTTGCCCGTTCCATGTCCTGCTTGATCTCCAGCACCGCCTGAATCTGGTCCGGCGTCTCCATATAGGGGAAGGAGGCCTCCAGGTCATCCTGCCAGGTAGTATCCGCTGAGCAGGCAAAGCCGGGGATGAGCTCCCTGGCGGCATAGAGGGCGAGCAGCTCCCTGGCCAGGTCCCCTGCCGCCTGCCTCACCCGCTGTTTGGTCCGCGCCCACTCTTGGGTGCCCAATCGGCTGAGCGCTGGCGGAGCGCCGCCAGGGCCAATATAGCGACCGATCCGGTCAATCTGGTCGCCGGGCACATAGAGCCTGTCGCTCGCGGCATATTCCAGAATCAGGTATTCTCGCTCCGTCTCGCCCACCACCATCATGGTGGTCCCGGCGAACCTGGCGATGCCATGCTCGATGTGCACCACATAGTCGTCCACCGATAGCTCAGAAAGGAATCCCAGGTGGCGCATCGGGTGCCTCTTCACCCGCCGCCGTTTCTTGGTAAAGCCAAAGAGCTCGGCATCGGTAAATAGTACGGCTGAGCCCATGAACCACCCCCGGGCCAGCGAGCCCTGAACTAAAGCGATGGCACCCGGTGGTGGCGGCCCGGCGAGCTGAGAGAGAGGCGGGGCGATGATGTCCTCTTCCTCAAGCAGCTCGGAGAGCCTCCTCGCCTGATGTGATACGATGATGATGCGCTTCTCTTTTTTCTCGAGCATTTCTTTGGCGTCTCTGAGAAAAGCGTCTAGCCTTCCTCCGTAGGCAGGGGCCGAAGTGAAGGGGAGCAGGGATTCGACATCCTCCTGCTGCCATGACCAGAGGGATAACCGCCGCCTTTTTTCGTTCTCCCCACCACCTTTTTCATTCTCTCCACCACCTTTTTCAAACTCCCCACCCCCCACAACACCCCGTAACCGGGGCGAAAGCTCATCCCAGGTGAGGTAGGGGGTGGGGAAATTTCGGGGTAGCTCCCCCCGTGCTACCTGCTCCTGCCTTATCTCCCGCGCCTCAGCATCCAGCTCCCCCAGCGCTTGCACAATCTCTGAGGGCTGATCGAGGACGAGGAGAGCGTTTTGGGGCAGATAATCGACGATGTTCCCGGTGCTAAAGAGCGCGGTATAGAACTCGAGCCCCGCAACCGGCTCACCGCCCAGAAGTTTTTCCACCTCATCCGCGATCCTTTCCCGAGCTTCAACTTCGCAGCTTGACAGGTTGAGATGCCGGAGCATCTCTACGGTCCCTGGTTTGTTCGCCAACAGGGCTTCCCTTGCGGGGACAACAGCTATCGAGTCCACCAGCTTTACCGCGCGCTGCGTTGCGGGGTCGAAGAGGCGGATGCTCACCACCTCATCGCCGAAGAGCTCGATCCTCGCTGGCAGGTCGCTTGAGGGGGGATAGATGTCGATGATGCCCCCGCGGCGACCAAAGCTCCCCGGCACCTCCACCATATGCTCCCGCTCATAGCCGATAGCCATCCACCTGGCGAGCATTTCATCGATATTGATCTTCATCCCCTGCCAGATGTTGTGAGCTGTAGCACGAAAATCGGCGGGGGAGGGGGTCTTCCGGGCCAGGGCGTGGGCTGAGGCGATAACCAGCGGGGCATTATCCGCATTATTCGAATTTTGCGCAAAGCTCAGGGTGTAGAGGGTATTGATTCGCTGCTGAATCGTGGCTGGGTCTGAAGCGAGGCGCTCATAGGGGAGAGAATCGGGCTCGGGGAAGTGGCAAGGATCGCTTCCCCACGCGAGAAGCTGATCCTGGAGCTGCTTCGCCCCCTCCGGTCGCGGCGTGACCACCAGCATCGGCCAGCCTGACTCCCGGTGTAGCGCCGCGAGAAGGTAGGGCTTGGCCTCGTCGAGCACCACCACCCGCTGCTCCACGCCACTCTTTTTTGAATTTTTCGAAAATAGCGCCTCAAGGAGCTGGCGGTAGCCGGGCATCTCATCGATCAGAGGAAGCAAGCAACCTAAATTCATTTTTTCGTCCTACGTCCTATTCGCTCCTCAGTAGAAGGCGTCCGTCCGCTTTGCAAAGCATTGTTTAAGTCAGACATATTGCATTAAGTAACACCTAAAGGGCTAGCCGCTACTGACTAGCCCTGTCGGAATTTTAGCATAGCGCCCCTCGGGGAACAAGCCACTATACTCGTTCAGCACATTATGGGTATATCACCGCCGGCACAACATAGCTGTCATTGCTTCGAGAATAGGGAATAAAGCAATGTTCTTTGTCATTCTGAGTGAAGCGAATCGATCTTGCCTTTTCCCACCCACTCACCCTGAGATGTGTTTTTTGGGGGAGGCCGATAGGTCGGCCGACACTTCGGCCCACCCGTATATAATCTACAACATGACTATAGGGTGTTACCGGTCTATCTGAACGAGATCAGCCACTTCTTGTTGAAGCCAGGCTATATGCTATAATAGTGCAATCTAGAGCGAGCCAATGAGAGAAAAGGGCGAAAAGAGGGAATATAAGCGCATCGTGGCCAAGTTTGGCACCAACCTGCTCACCGCAGGCACCGAGCGCCTCGACCTTGAGGTGATGGCTACCCTGGTGGGGCAGGTGGCCCGGCTTCATCAGCAGGGGCGGGAGGTGATCATCGTCTCCTCGGGGGCCATCGCCGGGGGGAGGCAACAGATGGGAATCGCCAAAGAGCGAAAGGACGTCCCCTCCCGACAGGTGATGGCCGCGGTAGGGCAGAACGCCCTGATGCACTCCTATGAGCAGCTCTTCGGCGTGCACGGCATCACGGTGGCCCAGGCCCTCTTGACCAAGGCGGACCTCTCCGACCGCCTGGGCTATCTCAACGCTCGCAACACCCTACTTGCACTCCTTGAGCTCGGGGTGGTGCCTATCGTCAATGAGAACGATGTGGTGGCAGTGGA
>JAGMCC010000155.1 GCA_023129355.1 Dehalococcoidia bacterium
CTTCCTTGCTTTTTCAGGTTCAGCGTTATATAATACAATACACTATGTGACTGATTTCACAAAGTGAATATTTTCACAAAACTGCTGGTCGGGAGAAGAGATGGCGATTGAGGACAGGATAGAGAATCTGGCTAAACTGAGAGCGGAGTCGCAGCAAGGCGGGGGTGAAAAGCGCATCGCGGCGCAGCATGATAAGGGCAAGCTTACCGCCAGGGAGCGCATCGCCCACCTCCTCGATGAGGGCAGCTTCGAGGAGCTGGATCCCTTCGTTACCCACCGCGCCACCGAGTTCGGCCTTGGGGAAAAGAAGTTTTTAGGCGATGCAGTGGTCACCGGATACGGCAAGGTTAATGGCAGGCTGGTTTATCTCTTCGCGCAGGACTTCACCGTCTTCGGGGGCTCGCTATCGGAGGTGGTGGCCGAGAAGATCTGCAAGGCAATGGACCTGGCAGTGAAGAACGGGACACCCTTCATTGGACTCAATGACTCCGGCGGGGCAAGGATTCAGGAGGGGGTGGAGAGCCTCGCTGGATATGGAGAGATCTTCCTCAGGAATACCCTATCATCAGGGGTGATCCCCCAGATATCGGTAATCATGGGCCCCAGCGCTGGCGGGGCGGTATACTCCCCAGCGATTACCGACTTCGTCTTTATGGTTAAAGGCACTGGGCAGATGTATATCACCGGCCCCGATGTGATCAGGGCGGTGACAGGGGAGGAGGTGACCCTTGAACAGCTCGGTGGGGCAATGGTTCATGCCAGCCAGAGCGGTAATTGCCACTTTACCGCCGAGAGTGACCAAGAATGCCTCGACATGGTTCGCCAGCTCCTCGGCTACCTTCCCCAGAACAATATGGAGGAGGCCCCACTTGTGGAAACCAGCGATGATCCCAATAGAAGGGATGAGGAGCTGCTCCACATAGTCCCCGATGATGCCACTAAAGCCTACGACATGAAGGAAGTTATCCGGATGGTGATGGATAGTGGCGGATTTATGGAGGTTCATGAGCACTTCGCCCCCAACATCATCACTGGATTTGCCAGGCTCGGGGGACGCGCGGTGGGCATCGTGGCCCAGCAGCCCTCGGTATCGGCAGGGTGTATCGACATCGATGCCGCAGACAAAGCCGCTCGGTTTGTGCGCTTCCTTGATTGCTTTAACATCCCCATTATCACACTGTGCGATGTTCCGGGATATATGCCGGGCGTCGATCAGGAATATGGGGGGATAATCAGGCACGGAGCTAAGTTGCTCTATGCCTACTCTGAGGCCACTGTCCCCAAGGCGACCGTGATCACCCGTAAAGCCTACGGGGGTGCCTATATAGCGATGGGCAGCAAGCACCTCAGAGGCGACATTAACTATGCCTGGCCCGCGGCAGAGATCGCCGTAATGGGGCCCGATGGTGCGGTGAACATCATCCATAAAGAGACCATCCAGCAGTCGCAGAATCCCGAGGAGACCAGAAGAAATCTAGTCGCTGAGTATCGGGAGAAGTTGGCCAATCCCTATGTGACGGCGGCCCGGGGCTACATCGATGATGTGATCGACCCCAGGGAGACTCGCCCCAGGTTGATAAAGGCACTGGAGATGCTACAAAACAAGCGGGACTCAACCCCTCCCAAGAAACATGGCAACATACCGCTGTAGAGGAAAAGGATGAAGGGAAAAGAGGCGATCATGGCGGCGGTCATGGCAGCCATTGACTGCTTTGAGGAAGAGGAGACGCTGGCAGCGCCTGTAGTGCCGCGCCCTGGGATGAGCTATTGGAGATATTGGGGGCTTGCGGATATGATGAGGATGCGTATATTGTGGCAGTTAAGGATATGCTCCCCAACTCCTCTTGAAAGGAGATGATCTTAATGGATAAGAAAAACCCGCTCAAAATAACCGATACCACCCTCCGCGATGGACATCAGTCATCGCTGGCAACCAGGATGCGCACCGAGGATATGGAAGCCGTCGCCGAGGAGATGGATAAGGCAGGATTTTATTCCATGGAGGTGTGGGGTGGAGCCACTTTCGATGTGCCAACAAGGTTTCTCAATGAGGATCCCTGGGAGAGACCGCGCCTCTTGAAGCGGCTGATGCCTAATACCCCGCTTCAGATGCTGCTTCGTGGGCAGAACCTGGTGGGCTATCGCCACTATGCTGACGATGTAGTCGATGCCTTCGTCCACCAGGCGGCTGAGGTGGGCATCGATATATTCCGTGTCTTCGATGCGGTGAACGATGAGCGCAATTTCGAGGCTCCTTTTAAGGCGATCAAGGAGTGTGGCAGGCACATTCAGGGTACATTATGCTACTCACTCACCGAGCGGAAATTAGGGGGGCCGATCTACAACATCGATTATTATGTCAAAAAGGCGCTCATCCTTCAGGACATGGGCGCCGATAGCATCTGCATCAAGGACATGGCCGGGCTCGCCGCCCCTTATGACATCTACGAGCTGGTTAGCGCCCTTAAGGCGGCACTAAAGATACCGGTCCAGTTCCACACCCACTACACCAGCGGCATGGCCTCCATGAGCTGCCTAAAGGCCGCTGAGGCTGGGGTGGATATTATCGATACCGCCCTGGCCCCCTTTGCCCTGCGCTCCTCCCAGCCGGCGGTGGAGCCTATTGTGGTTGCCCTTGAGGGGACGCCGCGGGACACGGGGCTGGACCTGGCCTATCTTTTCAAGCTGGGGCAGTATATCGAGTCCATCGCCCCTAAATACCGCGACTTCCTGGGTACCACCAAGATGTCGGTCATCGATACCGGGGTGCTGGTGCACCAGATCCCGGGAGGCATGACCACCAACCTGGTGTCCCAGCTAAGGGAAGCGGATGCGCTGGATAGGATCAATGAGGTATATGCCGAGCTTCCCAAGACCAGGAAGGAGCTGGGCAGCCCCCCCTTGGTTACCCCCACCAGCCAGATAGTAGGGATTCAGGCAGTGCAAAATGTCCTGATGGGCCGGTATAAGATGGTCTCCGGCCAGGTTAAGGACTATATTTACGGTCTCTACGGTAAGCCCCCGGCAGAGGTCGACCCTGAGGTACAAAAGCTGGTCCTCAAAGGCTATGAACGAGGTGAGGAGCCGATCACCTGTCGCGCCGCAGATATATTGGAGCCGGAGATGGAGAAGGCAAAGGAGGCTACAAAGGAGATTGCCAAGGACATCGGCGATGTGCTCATCTATGCCCTCTATCCCACCACCGGGATGCGCTTCCT
>JAGMCC010000156.1 GCA_023129355.1 Dehalococcoidia bacterium
AGGTGATGGGACTCGGACCCACGACGTCTTACTTGGTAATTACCAAGATGATTTCGTGAATCTGAATAAGATGAAAACCCCGTTTTAAAACCTTGACTTGGTGTGTTTCTCGCTCCCGAATTCCTTCTTGTCAAGGCGTCATCACCAGGACCCTCGACCGATGCTTCGGTGATAATGTGGCGGCGCTGGTAACCAGGACGTGCGTTATGAACCCTCGGTAAAGCAAACCGCTGTCTTTACTGCCCTGTGCTTCTGCTTGTTCAAGTTGACTTCAATCATCTCCCTGTAGTCTTCAAGAGAGAATGTATGGGTAACCATAGACTCGAGATGAAACTTTTTTTGCTTCACAAAATCGATAGCCAAGTCAAAGATGTGTTTTCTTTTATCCTGCACATCAGTATAGCCATAGCAATAGACGCCCTTTATGGTCTGGAGTTTCAGCCAAAGGGGTGTGGGGTCTAGCTTTACCTCCTTGCTAATCCCTACCACACTTAGTACTCCTCCTGTTCTAAGTGCCCTCATACCGGCATTAAGCGTCTCAGTGTTAGCTACAGTATCAAAGATCCTTGAGAATCCCCCCATAAGGATCTCTTCACCGAGCATGGGTTTGTACGCCTTGGCCCCAGTGACGTGCTCTGTGTGACGCAAGATCGCACCATCTGTAATCAGGTGATCCGCCCCTGCTCTGGATGTCAGTTCCGCATGGAATGTCGAGGGCTCAGCAACAGCAACTGAACAGCCTATATCCAAGGCACGTATTGCTTGAACAATAAGGTTACCGATCACACCACCCCCGATAACAAGGACCTTATCGTCGTCGTTGGGTGTGTTATCAATCACTGCCTGGAGGGCCACAGCAACCGGCTCTATCATGGCGCCCTCTTTATGAGACATTTCCTGAGGTAATTTAAAAACCTGGTCTTTGTGTGCCACTAGATATGGCGCAAAGCCTCCGCCCACATCACGACATAAACCAGCCAACATGCCAGGGGCGAGATTGCCCTCAGCAAAGTTTTCACAATTGGCTGGTCTACCCATCCGACAGCTTCTACATACAGGTTCAATCCCTCTTATCGAGCAGCTAAGATACGGGGTAACAGTAACTACATCCCCTGTCTTTGTTCTGTCAACACTGCTTCCAACTTCTATGACCTCGCCGCAAAGCTCATGGCCCATGGTGCATGGAAACGAGGTGAACGGGGTTGCCGTTGGGGAATCCCGTAACAGAATGAGGTTGATATCGGTTCCACAAAACCCACAGACGAATGTCCTGATCTTTACCCAGTCAGAGGAGGGCAATGCTGGCTCCGGGACATCAACCAGCCTTACCGTCGCCAGGGGGCCATAATAGTAGAGTCGTTTGCTTATGCCCGCCAAGACCTTCAATGCTGCAAATTGAGGAATCGAAACAGAGAATTGCAAGGCCTTCATATCCTAGTCCATCCCCATGCAACCAGCCTCACATACTCATAATATGGCTGCCTTCACTAATGACTCCCGGTATCGCAGCCTTCCATCCACACGCTATCCAGTATGACCAAATCCGGCGGCACCATGTGCACATCGACATCTACAATCACATCCAGCACCGCGGGCAACCCAGAGTCCGCCGCTCGCTGCAAGGCAGGCCGAATCTGCGCTGGCTCGGTGACCCGCTCACCGTAGCAGCCCAGGGCATCAGCCAGTTTGTCATAGCGGATGTCTGTTAAGTCAACGCCGCAGTAGCGTCCCTCGTAGACCAGCTTCTGTCCGCCTTTTATCATTCCCCACGCCATATCGTTGGCAATAATAACCACAATTGGTGCACACTCTCGCCGCGCCGTTTCCATTTCCATGGCATTGAAACCGAAGGAACCATCTCCGGTAATGCAGTAGACAGGGAGGTCGGGGCGAGCCAACTTGGAACCCACGGCGTAGGGGAGCCCTGACCCCAGGTGCCCTGAATCAGCAGCCCAAAGGAAAGAACGTGGCTCGTAGATGCGGTTCTGGTAGAAGGCCCAAACCGATGTGGTGCCACCATCCTGAGCATAGATGGCCTCACGGGGGAAGAACTCGCGAACCTCCCGCATGAGGCGCAATGGATGAATAGGCACTCCGTCAGATCGGGCTCCTTCCTCCCAGCCACTTAACCAGGTTTCCTGTGCCTGACGGGCATCTTCGAACTGAGGGTTCTCCGCCTTAGGTCCTGTCCGCATTTTGACCGCCTCAAGCAAGGCGCGCAGGGTGCCTTTAGCATCCCCTGTCAGCGCCAGGTCTATTGGCCGGTTAAGGGCGATGTTCTGGGGTTCTATGTCAATCTGTATATAGCGCTGTGTATTCCACACTCCCCATATTGGTGGCCGTCCCCAGAAATCTATATCCCCCATGCGACCACCCACCAGGAGTACCACGTCGGCCGCAGCCTGGGCTTTTAATGCGCCAGAGGCGGTGGATGGGATCAGACACAGGGGATGGTCTTCGGGAATAGAACCCCGTGCACCCTGGCTTGTGGTCACCGCAGCCGAGAGATATTCCGCCAGTTCTACCATCTCCACCCATGCCCCTGACCGCAGCACCCCTCCACCGGCGTGAATGAGTGGCCACTGGGCATTCGCCAGCATCTCCGCCGCCTGCTCAATAAGACCAGCATCGGCCACCGGAGGTGTGATAGCCCGATAGCGCTGCGGCGGCAGGATGGGGCACTCTTCACTATCTAGCTTGTCGCATAACACGTTGGAAGGCAGATCCAGGTACACCGGCGCCTGACGGCCGGATGTGGCAGCGCGGAATGCCAGTTGCACAAGCTCAGGCATCCGCCTCACGTCGTTCACCAGCGCCCGCCATTTGGTAATGGGGGTCATCAGGGGGATTTGATCCAGAGCTTGCATGGAGCCGTGCTCGGGGTAGCAGCGCCAGGTCTGGTTCTGCGCTCCCAACACGACCATTGGGACTGAGTCGGCCCAGGCCGGGTAGACACCGGGCACCAGGTCGGCTACCCCCGGTCCCACCGTGCCCAGGCACACCCCAGGCTCACCGGTCACCCGCGCCCAGGCATCGGCCATGTGGGCCGCTGCCTGTTCGTGCCGTGTAGTGACGAACTTCAGTCCCGCCTCACCCCCCAACCTATAGATGGCATCAGTGATAGGATTACACTGGTCGCCCGGAATGCCAAACACATAACGTACACCTTCTTCGATAAGACAACGCACCAGAGCTTCTGCCCCGCTAATCA
>JAGMCC010000157.1 GCA_023129355.1 Dehalococcoidia bacterium
GTCCAGAGGGGAATCCCCTCTGGCGGGGGTTTGGGGGTGTCCCCCAGAAACACATCTCAGGGCGGGCTGGTGGGAAAAGATTGGATTGTTTCCCCAGAGGCCGCCATTTCGGCCTAAATCGGGGTCAGAATGATAGAGAACGTGGCTTTATTTTAGTAGCAAAGGAGTAAAGATATGCAACTGGCCTTCTTTTTCGATCAGACCAGATGCACCGGCTGTTATACCTGCGTGGTGGCCTGCAAGGACTGGCACGATGTCCCCGCAGGGCCGGCTAGCTGGATGAGGGTGGCAACTATAGAGCGGGGTAAATATCCCCACCCATTTGTGGCCTTTCTGAGCACTCACTGCTACCACTGCGCCGAGCCAGCCTGTGTGCCGGCCTGTCCGGTGGACGCTATAAGTAAAAGGGAGGAGGACGGCATCGTGGTGGTCGATAGCGACGCCTGTCTGGGTAAGGACAAATGCCAGCTATGCCTCGACGCTTGCCCCTATGGGGCACCGCAGTTCGGCGATGAGGATGACGCCAAGATGCAGAAATGCGACCTCTGCCTGGACCGGTGGGCAGAAGGTAAAAAGCCTATCTGCGTTGAGGGCTGCCCGATGCGGGCGCTGGATGCCGGGCCCATCGATGAGATGGAAGCGAAATACGGTAAGATTCACGAAGCCAAAGGGCTCAAGTACGATGAAAGGCTGCACCCGTCGGTAATCTACAAACCCAAACCCCGGGTTTCCCTGGCCAGTTATTAAGGAAGGTAAAAATGATCGAGAACGAGAGAGTGATAACCACTACCTGCGCCCCACATTGTGGGGGGGGCTGTCTGCTTAAAGCTCATGTAAAAGATGGCGTCATAACCAGGATCGAAACCGACGATGATCAGGATGATGTTCAGCTCAGGGCATGCATGCGAGGACGCTCGTGGAGGCAGCGAATATACCATCCCGACCGGCTGAAACACCCGATGAAACGCGTTGGCCCACGGGGTAGCGGACGGTTCGAACGGATAACCTGGGACCAGGCGCTGGATACCATCGCCGCTGAGCTCAAGCGGACTGTAGATACCTACGGGCCCGCTTCCATCGTCCACTGGGTTTCCGGCGGGGATCAGGCAGCGTTACACGATGGATGGCGACGAATGAGCAGGATATTCTGCATGATGGGCGGATACACGCGCCCCTGGGGCCTGCACTCCTACGAAGGCGGCATCTTTGCAGAGCTCACCTGTTTCGGGACGGGATTCACCGCCCACACCCGCGATGACCTCCTCAATTCCAAACTGATAATCATGTGGGGATGGAACCCGGCGGTCACTATTCAGGACACCAACACTGCCTGGTATCTGGCGCAGGCCAAAGAACATGGAACCAAGATCATCTCCATCGACCCCAGATTCACTGCCTCCGCCTCGGCATTCGCCCATCACTGGATACCTATCCGCCCCGGCACGGATGCCGCCGCGCTCATCGCAATGGCCAACGTAATGGTGACGGAGAACCTGCAGGAACAGGCATTCCTGGATAAATTCACCATCGGGTTCGATGCATTCAAAGATTACATTCTGGGCGATGAAGACGGAGTGGCCAAGACCCCGGAATGGGCGGAGGCGATCACCGGCATACCGACGGATACTATCAGGAAGCTTGCCCGGGAATATGCTACAACAAAGCCGGCGGCACTCATAACCGGAATCGGTCCCGGGCGCACAGCTTACGGCGAGCAGTATCACCGTGCGGCCATCGTTCTGGCGGCTATGACCGGTAACATCGGTAAATCCGGCGGCTCCTGCGGCGGCAAATCGTGGGGGCCGCACGCCCTAGGCAGGATGGGTTCGGGTCCCAAGATCCCGCCGAACAAGGTGGATGACACCGTTCCCAACCCGGAAGGCAAGCTCCCCAATCGCAGATACTACATATGGGGACACGGGATTATCAACGTCTTCCGGCTCACAGATGCCTTCATCAAGGGCAAATCGGGCGGATACCCTGCTGATTACAGGTTCCTGTGGGTTACCAATGCCAATCCGCTCAATCAGTGGCCCAATACCAACAAGACCGTCGAGGCCTTCAACAAGCTCGATTTCATAGTTACCGAAGAGCACTTCATGACCCCAACCGCCCGGTATGCCGACATAGTCCTGCCTACAACCACATTCTTCGAGCGAACTGACGTTACTATGAGCGCATCCTGTCCGGTATCCTACGCCTACCGCAGGGAAATCATTGAGCCCGTCGGCGAGTCACGAGCACCGATGGATTTCGCCACCGACCTGGCCAATCGCCTAGGCTTCACCGATTACAATGACAAGACAGATGAGGAGTGGGTGGACGTCATCCTGCAGAAGAGCCCCCTGCCCGATGTTGAGGGGTTCAAGGAGAGAGGGTTCCAAAAGATCGATCTTCCCGAGCCTAGCGTTCCCTTCCGTGCCCAGATCGCGGACCCGGAGAATAATCCCTTCTACACGCCCTCCGGGAAAATCGAGGTCCACTCCCAGATGATCGCGGACATGAACTTGCCCCATTGCCCGCCAATCCCCAAGTACATTGAGCCGTGGGAGAGCCCGAGCGATCCCCTGGCGGAGAGATACCCGCTGCAACTCATCACCACTCACACCGGGAGACGGGCTCATACCCAGTTCGATAACGTTCCGTGGCTGAGGGAGCTCGATCCGCACGCAATCAGAATCAACAGGATCGATGCCGAAGCACGTGGGATAAAGGATGGCGATGCCGTGAAGGTATTCAACGACCGGGGAACGATGATCATCCCGGCTAAAATCGTGGAGACGATCATGCCCGGTGTCGTCGATTTGCCTCAGGGAGCCTGGTACAATCCCGATGATAACGGTGTCGATCGCGGTGGCTGTGCCAATGTGCTTACCATCGACAGGCCTTCACCGGGTGGAGCCTTACCTTCCAATACCGCTCTGGTGCAGGTTGAAAAAGCTTAGTAGAGATGCAAATGAAAGTGCTGCTGACCGGGGCGTTCGGGAACATAGGTCCTAATGTGGTTGAAAAACTGCTTGAGCAAGGGCATCAGGTTAGGTGCTTTGACCGCAAAACAGAGGCAACCGAGAAAAAGGCTGGTAGATTCAAAGATCAGGTAGAAGTAGTGTGGGGAGACCTGCGCAGCCCCGATGATGTGGCTGCCGCTTTGCATGACCTAGATGTCGTTATTCACATGGCGTTTGCCCTTCCTCCATT
>JAGMCC010000158.1 GCA_023129355.1 Dehalococcoidia bacterium
CTGAGCCTGTCGAAGGGAGCCTGTCAAAGGGCCGTTCATGGTTCGACAGGCTCACCACGAACGGTATCAGGCACAGCCTATTTTAACCCTTCCAAATGAGGTCGGTTAACTCAAATATGGGTCCGTCTTGACACACTAGCTTCAAGCCTCGTTTCGTTTCAATAGCACAGCCGGCGCAGCCACCGAATCCGCAGCCCATCCTCACCTCCATGGAGACCTGGACCGACATCTCCTTCAGCCAATCTATGCTCGCCATTGCTTGGTACATTGCGAGTTGGCCGCAGGCGAAGATTTGATCGGGGCCAGTAGTGTAGTCGGCGTCAACGGCAGTAAGATCGACTACATGATCGCGGTCGGCCAGGAGATCGGTTACCATGCCCTGTTTGCCCAGCGAGCCGTCCTCAGTAGTAATCTCAACCGCCAATATACCTGGCGTCAAACTATTGAAAGGATAGACCTTGTCGGCTGTTTTAGCTCCTGTAAGCGCGGTTACATGTCGGCCATCGGCTGCTGCCTTTTCGGCCAGGAAAATGAGGGGGGCAATCCCGATGCCCCCTGCAACCAGGAGCAGCTTTTGAGAGTGAATCTGGAAACCACGCCCCAGTGGCCCCAATAGATCGAGCCGCTCCCCCGCTTTGCGACGGGCGAGCCATTCTGTGCCCCGCCCGACCACCTCGAAGAGGAGGGCCAGCGCCCCGTTTTCCCCCACGCGGTGAATGCTCAGGGGGCGTCGGAGCAGTGGGTCATGGTCTTCACTGGTGCGCACCATGACAAACTGCCCCGGCTGAGCATCGGAGACGATCTGGAGAGCCTCGACCCAGAGAAGATAGATGCCGGGCATGATCTCCTCATTGGATGTAATCGGGACAAGGATTTGCCTCAATTAAGCACCTTCTTTGTTCCCTCCATACTCTACACCTTAATCCCGCCGTTTAATTATCCCTTCAGGGGCTTGACTGAGGATGTTTGCTCTTCACTCAGCAATACTTCCTCTACTCTGCTGATACTGCTGTGTTTGCCTTACGTTCCTCAGAGAAATAGAGATGATAACTTGACCACTCATAGTCACCAGATGAGAGAACCAGACCAGCGCTTACAGGATTGTTATGGATGTAGTCAAGCTTCTCCTCGCTATAGATATTGAAGTCATAAAAGCCAGGCTGCCACAGACGAAACTTTGGACTTCGTATATGGTATTGGGAGCTAACATTCTCACGGGTAGGCGAGAGCATCTGCTCTCGCCTAATGGCAATGGGTCGGAGCAGATGCTCCGACCTACCCCGCAGTAAATCAATGATCTTTCTTGCTGTTGCCCCCTTTATCACTTGCATTATCTTCGAAATATTCAATAATTGCTTATCATCCCTAGACCACCAAATGAGGAGGTGCACATGAGCAGGCATTATCACATAGCCTACCAGTGCAAAACCAAGCTTCCCACTGTAGAACCTCAATTCCTCCAGAAGAATCTCCGACAGTCTTTCATCCCGAAAGAAGGGGTAATTCTTGTAGGTATTCGTAGTAATAAAATGGACATGTGAATTATCGTCGAATTTAGGAAGACTTTTATATAGGATCATTCTTACCCTTCTACGCCAAGCTTCCAGTTAGTTTGACCCAGTATCCGATGGGTGGGCTGGATCTGCCGGGTAGGCTGGATCTGCCGGGTGGGCTGGCCGACGTCGGCCAGCCTACCCACTACCGCCGCCTGGCCGATGATGATGGCCCCGGAACCGATTATCATTACCTTTGTTATTCACGTCTAGCTTGCCACCTAAACTGTCCGCATCCAGAGCATATCCATGATTCTGAACGGTTATGTGTATCCGACCAGTTTGCAGGTCGCGGACGGGGTGATTGCCCCCTCTATGGCCAAATATGAGCTTGAAGGCCTTGGCCCCCAGGGCGCGACCGATGAGCTGGTTCCCTCATCCAGTACTAATGAGTCTATCCTATAGAAGGCCGCATCAGATGTCTGCATGGTATTCCTGAAGACTCTTGACCTCACCGTGTCCCTTCCGGTGGGCGGCAATCCCTTTGGCGGCCGAAACCGCTGCGGTGGTGGTGGTGATATAGGGCACCTTGTATTTGATCGCTGTCTTTCTGATATAGGAGTCGTCCCAAACACTCAGCTTGCCGCTGGGTGTATTGACAACGAGCTGGATCTCACCGTTCGCTATCGCGTCTGTTATGTTGGGACTTCCCTCATGTCTCTTTAGAATCAGCTCCGACTCGATGCTGTGCTCAGCCAGGTGATTCCGAGTCCCCACCGTGGCTTTGAGGGTAAACCCGAGTTCGGAGAAACGCCGCGCTACTTCTAAGGCACGAGTTCGGTCGAGCTCGGACACCGTAATGAGGACAGTGCCCTCTGAGGGCAGGCGCTGTTTGGCTGCCTCCTGAGCCTTGTAGAACGCAAGGCCTGCGTTTTCAGCCATGCCCAACACTTCTCCCGTCGAGCGCATCTCAGGGCCGAGCACGGGGTCTACCTCGGGGAACATGTCGAAGGGGAAGACCGCCTCCTTGACACCGAAATGCGGGATTGGCCTGCGCTGCAGGTTTAGCTCACTCAGCTTCTTCCCCAATATAACCTGGGTGGCTATGCGTGCCATAGGTATGCTGCAGACCTTGCTTACCAGTGGCACGGTGCGGCTGGCTCGTGGGTTTGCCTCCAGGATGTACACCCTGTCCTCATAAATGGCATACTGGATGTTCATCAGCCCCACAATATCCAGCTCCACTGCGATCTTCTTGGTGTATTCCTCGATGGTGTCTATATGTTTTTGGGGAATGCTGACCGGCGGGATCACGCAGGCGGAGTCACCGGAGTGGATGCCGGCGAGCTCGATATGCTCCATGACGGATGGCACGAAGGCATCGGTCCCATCCGCGATGGCATCGGCCTCGGCCTCTATAGCATTATCCAGGAATTTGTCGATCAGGATCGGACGCTCGGGAGAGATACCGACCGCCGCCTCCACATACTCCCGCAGCATTTCCTCATCATGCACCACCTCCATCGCGCGCCCACCAAGAACGTAGGACGGGCGGACGATTAGGGGATAGCCGATATCTGCGGCAATCGCCAGGGCCTCCTCCATTTTGCTGGCCATGCCGGATTCAGGCTCGGGGATACCCAGTTCCCTCATAATCTTTCGGAACCGATCGCGGTCTTC
>JAGMCC010000159.1 GCA_023129355.1 Dehalococcoidia bacterium
CGATTTAATCGTCCGATAAGTCGGACTCTCGCAAAGCGGAGGGGGCAGGAGTCTCCCCGACTTGGGCCGAAGTGTCGGCCTACCTGTCGGCCTCGGGGCATAAATACATCTCAGGGTGGATGGGAAAAGCATATTTGTCATTGCGAGCCGAAGGTGCGGCAATCTCATTTTTTCGCCACCACCCCCGGGATTGATTCGTCGCTAAGGCTCCTCGCAATGACGGGTAAAAGGCGGCGAACGGTGACGCGTCACCAATGTACTGGACGAGTACATGAGCTATTTTCTGGAGTAACCTATGCTATAATATTACAACTCATGTTTACCCACCTCCACGTTCATACCGAATATAGCCTCCTCGATGGCCTTTGCCGCATTCCTCAGCTCATCTCCCGGGCAAAGGAGCTGGGGATGGATAGCCTGGCGATCACCGATCACGGTGCCATGTACGGGGCGATGGAATTTTACCAGGCTGCCAGAGGGGCTGGGGTAAAGCCCATCCTGGGGTGCGAGTTCTATTTTACACGCTTTGGATACCGCTCCAGGGATCCGGCCGACAAAAATCCCTATCACCTCATTCTGCTCGCCAAGAACGAGGAGGGCTATCAAAATCTGCTTCAACTCACCACTAAGTCCCATCTCGAGGGTTTCTACTATAGGCCCAGGGTGGATCGGGAGCTTCTTGCAGCGCACCATGAGGGACTGGTGGCCCTATCAGGGTGCCTCCAGGGCGAGATCCCGCGCCTCATCCTGGAGGGGCGCGCTGAGGAAGCCAGGGAGGCGGCCCTTTGGTATAAGGAGGTCTTCGGCGATTTCTACCTCGAAATGCAGCGCCACCCCATAGCGGAGCTGGAACGGGTAAACCCCCAGCTCATCGCCCTCGGCGGTGAGCTGGACATCCCCCTGGTGGCCACCAACGATGTCCACTTTACCTTGAAGGAGGACTTCCCCTCCCATGAGCTTCTCCTTTGCATTCAGCGAAACACTACCATCTACGATGAGAAGCGGATGAGGATGGGGGATTCATTCTATCTAAGGAGCGAGGCGGAGATGGCAGAGCTCTTCTCAGATGTTCCCCAGGCATTGGAGAACAGCCAGCACATCGCGGAGCTGTGCCATCTTGAGCTGGAACTCGGGCGGTCTCTCCTCCCTGAGGTGATGACGCCGCAGGGCAAGACCCCCGACGAATACCTCGAGGAGCTTTGTCGAGAGGGGCTCAGGCGTCGCTTTCGCCAGCCTGCCGCTGAGATCGTGGCGCGCATGGAGTATGAGCTGGATGTAATACGAAAAACCAATTTCGCCAACTATTTCCTCGTGGTTTGGGACCTCATATCCTTTGCTAAGGAACGAAGAATCCTCTTCGGGGTGCGGGGCAGCGCCGCCGCCAGCCTGGTTCTCTACTCCCTCGGTATCACCGATATCGATCCCCTGGAACATAAACTGGTCTTCGAGCGCTTCCTCAATGTGGAGCGCAAGGAACTGCCGGACATCGACCTTGACTTTCAGGATGAGCGGCGCGATGAGGTGATCTCCTACGCCGCCCAAAAATACGGGGCTGAGTGTGTGGCCCAGATCATCACCTTTGGCACCTTCGGCGCCAGGGCGGCGATCCGGGATGTGGGCCGCGCCCTGGGAATGCCTTACGGGAATGTCGATCGGGTAGCCAGGTTGGTTCCCCCCATCCCGAATATAACCCTGGAGCAAGCCATGGAGAGTAACCCGGAGCTCAGTGAGCTCTATCGCCAAGATGAGGGGGTGCGCCAGTTGGTGGATGACGCCCGTCGTCTCGAGGGCGTTTGTCGCCATGCCTCCACCCACGCTGCCGGGGTGGTCATCTCCAAGGAGCCGCTCACCCGTTACGTGCCCCTTCAGCGACCGACCAAGGCAGGTGAAGGGGCAATCGCCATGACCCAGTTCCCTATGGAATCCATCGCCCAGATAGGCTTGCTTAAGCTGGACATCCTGGGGCTGGCGAACCTCACCGTCCTCGAGAAAACGATAGAGCTCATCGCCCAGACTAGGGGGGTGGCTATCGACCTCAACGAACTCCCCCTCGATGACCCGAAAACCTTCGATCTCCTCTCCGCAGGGGAGACCACCGGGGTGTTCCAGCTTGAAGGAGCGGGGATGCGCCGCTTCGTCAAGGAGCTCAAGCCCTCCTCCTTCAGCGATATCGCCGCCATGATCGCCCTCTACCGCCCCGGGCCTATGCAGCACATCCCCATTTTCATCAAGGCAAAGCATGGCCTGGTGCCAATCCAATTCCCCCACCCCGCTCTCTCACAGATATTGGAGGAGACCTACGGGGTGATCGTTTACCAGGACCAGGTGCTCCTCATCGTCCAGGCCTTCGCCGGATACAGCCTGGGAGAGGCCGATATCTTCCGCAAGGCTATGGGCAAGAAGATCTCCGAGGTGATGAAAAAAGAGCGAAAAAACTTCATCGCCGGGGCCAAGGAGAGAGGGTTTTCCGCCGAGCTGGCGCAAGAGGTCTTCGACCTCATCGAGCCCTTCGCCGGCTATGCCTTCAACAAGGCTCACAGCGTAAGCTACGCCATGATCGCCTATCAGACCGCATACTTTAAGGCGAACTACCCGGCTGAGTTCATGAGCGCGTTGCTCACCGTGGAAATCGGGCAGCCGGAGAAGATACACTCCGCCGTCAACGAGTGTAACCGCCTCGGCATCCCCATTCTGCCACCGGACGTCAATAAAAGCGAGGCCACCTTTGTCATCGAGCGCCAGGACGGGGAGGAGAGGGGGAAGCGGTGGGGAGAGAGCGAAAAAGGGATTCGCTTCGGGCTGGCGGCGGTCAAGAACGTTGGTTTCGGGGCCGTTGAGCCGCTCATCGCCGCCCGCGCCGATGGCGAGTTCAGGTCCATCGCCGACTTCTGCCGCAGAGCCGACCTCAGGGCAATCAATAAACGCGCTCTGGAAAGCCTGATCAAGGTGGGGACGCTGGACGCCCTGGGGAATCGCGGCTCCCTTCTCGCCAGCATCGACCGCATCCTGTCCCTGTCCCAGCGGGAAAAACGGCTCAAGGAAACGGGGCAGGCCACCATGTTCGACCTGTGGGGAGAGAGCGTGCCTGTCCCCCTGCCCGACCTGGAGCTGGAGGAGGGCGATGCCGCCCTTAAAGAGAAACTGGCCTG
>JAGMCC010000016.1 GCA_023129355.1 Dehalococcoidia bacterium
TCAGGAGTATAGCATAGCGACCTCATTGCAGCAATCCGCAATACTCGTCCAGTACATTAACGACAACGACACGTCACCGCTCGCCTGCTTTTACCTGTCATTGCGAGGAGCCCTGGTGAAGAAGCAATCCATGGGGTGGTGGCGAAACAATGAGATTGCCACGCCTTCAACTCGCAATTCAACATGCCGATTACCAACGGCACCACCGAGTATGAAAAGGCTGTTTTCGCTGCAGATTCCTGTCGATGGTCGGCAACACGCCGACCGTGGGAATTAACGTCTCTAACGCCATTCGTGATGAGCACTTCACCGTTCGTGGTGAGCCCTTCGGCTAACTCAGGACAGGCCTGTCGAACCATGAACAGCCCTTCGACATGCTCAGGGCGAACGGAATAGATTCTATTTTCGTAGCAATGACAGATTGGTTATTACCCGCTAGCCCTGAGATGTATTTCTGGGGGACGACTCTTTATAGCTCCTGTTTAGTAGAAGCTATGTTGTAGCACGGATGTGTTCTACTATCTATCTGAACGATATCGTGACTCGTGATCAGGGCCAGTAGAGTCTCTGAGCCTCCTTCTTCAGCTCGGCGCGGAAGTCGGGGTGTGCTATTGAGATGAGCTCCTCGGCTCTTTGTCTGACTGTCTTCCCCCTGAGATTGGCCACCCCGTATTCGGTGACGACACGATCGGCAAGGTTGCGCATTATGGTCACTGCGGACCCCTGGGGGAGCGAGGGAACGATGCGAGAGACTGTCCCGCCACGAGCGGTGGCGGGAAGCACCGTAATGGAGCGGCCACCTTTAGACATCAAGGCACCGAAGGCGAAGGGTATCTGTCCCCCGGCCACGGATACCAGCCTTGTCCCCAGGGTCTCGGCGGTAATCTGGCCGGTCACGTCGATACCGAGCGCATTGTTGATGGACACCATATTGTCGTTGGCCGCAATTACCCTGACGTCCTCAAGATAGAGGAGATCGACCAGGTAGAAAAGGGGGTTGTTGTTGATCCACGCCATGTCCTCCCTGGTGCCGCCTCCAATGGAGGTCACCACCACCTTCCCCGGATAAAGGGTTTTATACTTGCCGTTGATCACCCCTTCTCTCACCAGGGAGATGACCCCTGGAGGGGTGGCCTCGGAGTGAAAGCCGAGGTCGTGTTTGCCATCCAACAGACCAAGCCTGACCATGGGTTCAGTGGTTCGGCCTACGCCAATCTGTAGGGTATCGCCGTCCTTAATCAGCGAGGCGACATTTTTGGTAATCTGCTTGAGGTAAGGCTCGGGCTCCTTAATCGCCCTGCCCCCCAGGCTGCCCGTCCCCGGGGCTCCCCTGGCGGAGATGTGCTCCACGAAGTAGTCTATATCGGAGACATACACATAGTTATCACCGTAGGTTCGGATAAGGTTTTTGTTCACCTCGGCTATAGTTAGCTTGGCCTGTTTGATTTCTTGTCTCTTGGTCCACAGCGAGGCACCGAAGCTACAGAAGCCGCGCTCATCCGGCGTCGATATCTCGGTAAGGAGGACATCGGGAGGTTCGCCCTCGGTAGCGAAGGGAATTATCGTGGTCAGATTAACATCGCATCTCCGCTCATCGAGCATGTCCTGGGCGGTTGCGGTGGGCCAGGATATGGTGACGGCGAAGGAGTCCTCCCAGCCCCGGTCATACCAGCCGAAGTCATATCCCGGGGAGGGCGCGGAGACTTTTACATCTTTCAGCTCTTCCTTGCGGGCGGCGATGGCCAGTCCCACCGCGTGGGCCTCCCGGCCCGCGGTGAAGGCCACATGGTCTCCCGACTTCACAAGCTTGGCTGCCTCCTCAGCGGAAATCAGCTTGCTCTGGTATTCTTCCTGCCAACTTGCCATACTAATCCCTCACTTTGTGGCCTCTGTGGTAGCCGTTTTCGCCCGGTCTTCGAGAAAGCCCTTCAGCCCCTTATCCTTTTTCGCCTTGTAGAGGTTGACCTCATCGGGCCGGAAATGTACATATTGCAGGGCGAGGTGGGCGAGGAAGTGGCCCTTCTGGGTTGCACCCGTCCCGGTGATATCGAGCGTCCCGTTTATCCACTCCTTGGTGATGGCAACGGCATCAATGGGTAACTGGCTCAGCGCCTCGGCCCACTTCATCACTTCTTGCTCAAGCTTATCTATGGGAACTGCCTTGTTGACAAAGCCCAGCGCCGCCGCCTCCTCCCCCGACATCTCAGGCAGCACCCGCCCGGAGTAGGCTTTATAGCTCCACATGGGCCAGACCGGCCAATCGGTAATCCCGTGGTGCTGGCTGCCAAAGCCACGAATGCCAAATTGTGCATCCTCAGCGGTGATTATGAGGTCGCAGCAGGAGGCCACTATCTGGCTGGCACCGATGCACTTGCCATGCACCTGGGCAATCGTGATCTTGGGGTAATCGGTAATATCCTCGAATTTGGTGCAGCGCCGCCGCTCGAAGCCGTAATAGTCCACCAGCGTGGGATTGATGCCGGGATGAACCGGCGGGGACTCCTCTTTTTCTGGGGAGCTAAGGTCGTGGCCGGCGCCAAAGCAGGTACCTGCCCCTCTTAAGATAACCACCCTTACCTCGGGGTCATCATTGGCCTGGTGCAGCGCTGCAGAGAAGTCCTCAAACTGTCTGTCATTAAAGGCATTCCTCTTGTCCGGACGGTTAAAGGTTATCCGGGCGATACGGTCGTTGACCTTTTCATAGAGGGTGTCCCGGTATTCCCTCTCTCGATACTCACCGTTCTCCCAGTAGCACTTCTGATATTGAGTCTTGAATTCCCAGCCAAATCCAGTAGGCATATTACGTCTCCTCATATAATTGTTTGAAAAGGGCATCCCTCTCCGCGATAGCCGTCTTGAGCCCCTTTTTGTCCCTGACCTTGAAGAAGTTGAACTCACCGGCCTCCTTGGTGCGCTGCTGCATGACCAGTTGCATATTATTAGTGAATCGCCACGCCTCCCCGAGCCCCCGGGCTTCCATAACCGAGTTGATAGCATCCTTACACGGTGCGAGGCCATCGCCGGGCAGGAGGCTGATTCCGGTTGCCAGCCTGGTGACCTCCTCCTCAAGCTTATCTCGGGGGACCGCCTTATTTATTAAACCGAACTGCTCCGCTTCTATAGCGTCCATATATCTTCCGGTGTAGAGGAGCTCCTTGGTCTTCTTTATCCCGATGAGCCAGGTCCACAGGGGCATATGGGGAAGCAGGCCCATTCGGAGCAGGGGGTCGCCGAAGAGGGCGTCTTCAGAGGCTATGGTGATATCGCATACCATTGCCAGGTAGCAGCCGGTACCGAGGCAATAGCCATGCACCTGGGCGATAGTTGGCTTGGCCAGGTTGAATATATACTCCCACCTGCGGTTGCGGCGGCGCTCCGCCTCCATACGCCTCTTGATGGTGAGGTTCTCTCCCGGCTCGGACAGTACCTCAAAGGTGTCCACCCCGCTCAGGTCCTGCCCCACACTGAAGGCCTGCCCGGCACCCTTTACCACCACCACCTTCACCTCCAGGTCTGGCTCGGCGGCGGCAAATGCCTCATCCAGCCCTGCCAGCATCGCATCGTTTATCGCATTCAGCTCTTCAGGGCGGTTCAGCGTGATCCAGCCGATCCCGTCCTTCTTCTCATAAATAATCTCGCTCAATATATTTTCACCTCTTTTTAGGTTGGGGTGGGGGAAAATATTCTTTGAAGGGGGAATCCCTCTCCTCTATGGCTGCCTTGAGCCCCTTCTTATCCCGGACATCGTAAAGGTTGAACTCGCCGCAGTCGGTGATGCTTCGTCCCGGCCGCTGGATGGCACTGAGGACGTACGCATTGCCCGCGAGCCGCCGCGCCGCGGCCAGCCCGGCCAGGTCAAGGGCCGCCATACTGAAAGACCAGAAGTCGGCTAGCTGGTCGAAGCCGCCGATCCCTGCTGATCTGGCAAAGCCTTCGGTGATGCTGCTCATCTCCTCCTCCAGTTTATCGGCGGGCACCGCTTTCATTACCAGTCCGATCCGCTCCGCCTCCTTGCCATCAATGTATTTCCCGGTGAGGAGAAGCTCCTTGGCTTTTTTCAACCCGACGCGGAAGGTCCACAGGGGATTGGGGGAGGCAAGCCCCATCCTTACCGAGGGGTCGCCCAATACCGCATCCTCGGCGGCAATGATGGCGCGGCATGCCATTGCCAGGTCGAGTCCCGCACCCAGGCAATAACCGTGCACCTGAGCGACGGTAATCTTAGGGAACTCGAAGATGGACTGCCACCTCCACTGGTTTTGCATGGCGGTGGAGAACATATCATAGAGGTAGGCCTTGCTCCTGGGGTTGGGTGGCATGACCTCATCGGTTCCCACGCCGCTCAGGTCTTGGCCGGCACTAAACGACCGCCCCGCTCCCTTTATAATGACCACCAGGGAGTCCCGGTCTCGCCTCACTACATCCAGTGCCGCCCCCAGTTCCTGCAACATCGCATCGTTTATCGCATTCAGCTTCTCCGGGCGGTTCAGGGTAATCGTGGCGACTTTCCCTTCAATTTCGAGAAGCACATTTTGATATTTCATAACCCTTCTCTCTAATCCTGCAGGATATGGCTCATTTTAACCAAAAATAGAAATGAATGACAACTTTTTTATACTTTATTGTTTTCATTCTTCAGCATACGGGTCATTTTAATAGAAAAGGGGAATGACTGACCACCGTTTAGTACAAGATCTTCTCCGCCACCAGCTTTGGGATTTCCTCTTCGGGCATACCCAGGAGCTCTCCAAAGACATATGCATTGTGTTCACCAAACAACGGTGCCGGCCCGGTAACACTTGCCGGCGTGGCGGAAAATTTCCAGGGAGGGGCGAGGACATATAGCTCCCCTTCTTCAGGGTGTTGCACTGGAGTAAAGCATTCCCGCTCCCGGCAATGGTGGTCATTGAAAAGCTCCTCATTGCTGAAGGAGGGCACTGCCGCCACCCCCGCTCTCTGGAGCATTTCCATCACCTGGTAATGGTCATAGTTTATCGTCCACGCTTCGACCAGCTCATCCAACTCCTCCTGGTGCTGCCAACGGCTAAATTGGTCACCGAACCTTTCCTCTTCAGTACATGCCGGATTCCCCATGGCCTGGCAGAGGGCTGCCCATTCCTCATCGTTGGAGATGGCGATGCTCACCCACTTATCCTCGCCCTTGCAGTGATAACAATTGTGAGGAGCCATGATATCGTCTCGATTCCCGTTTCGTGAGCGAACTCTGCCATTCATGGTGTAGTCCATGATGATCTCTCCGATGCCGCAACTGAGGGCCTCGCGGGCGGAGAAGTCGATGAATTGCCCTTCACCCGTCTCCTGGCGGTAATTCAGGGCGGCAAGGATGGCGAATGCAGCGGCAGTGCCTGGTCTCAGGTCCGCGCTGCTCCGCATGATTACCGGTGGGCCTCCGGCATAGCCGGTTACCTCCGATAGCCCGCTGAGTGCTCCCATGGTCACGGCATAGGCGATATACCTGCTTTCCGGGCCGGTGGAGCCGTGGCTCGATGCCGAGAGCATTATTATGTCTGGCTTAATCTCCCTGAGGACAGGATAGCTCAGGCCCAGCTTGTCCATGATGCCCCCCCTGAAGTTATCCACCACCACATCGCTGAGCTGGACCAGCCTCTTAGCCAGCTCAACCCCTTCAGCGGTGGTGAGGTTGAGTGTTACACTCATCTTATTGGCATTCAGGCTGTTAAAGCAATCGGCGGCTGCCCTTGCCGAACCAAAGACCACTGCAGCTTCTTCCCTTCTAAAGTGGTCTATATTAACCATGCTCTCCACTTTAATAACCTCAGCCCCCATGAATGCCAGCAGTAATGTTATCTGGGGCCCGGCAGCATAGCGGGTAAAATCGATTATTCGTACACCACTAAGGCTATCCATATGCCTACGTCTCCATCTTGTTCACTTGCGTTGAATCATCCGTAAGCCAATAACTCTGGGTTATATCACTCCAGCCGCTCCGAGCTTGGACAGCTCCTCCTGGCGGTGTCCCAGCCGTCGGGCGAATATTTCCTCGTTGTGCTCGCCAAGCAGTGGGGACGGCCGCATCACTTGGCATGGCGTCTCCGAGAACCTGTAAGGTGATGATGGGTATCTAACCTTCCCTGTCTTGGGGTGGTCGATCTCCACAAAGAACCCTCTTTCCTTAAGGTGCTCTGAATCAACCAGGTCCTTTGAGGTATAGACCATGGCAAAGGGGACTCCGGCGGCTTGCCCTTTGTGATAAAGCTCCTCTTGAGTATGATTCACCAGCCATTCTGTAAGCAGGGCGTTTATCAGCTCGCCGTGTTTGTATCGCCCGGCGTAATCCCCAAACATATCATTATTGGCCCACTCTGCATCTCCCATGAACGCTACCAGGCGGTCCCACTGCACCGATTCCCAGGTTATGAATACGGTGTAACCGTCCTTACACGGCAGGGCCCCTCCATAGGGAACCCCCTGCTTGGCCCTGGTGATGACCTCTCCCTCGTTGGCCGACCTGACCATATCCAGTCTGTTGAGGGCCATCAATGATTCCTGTTTGGATATATCGATTCGCTGCCCGCCCCCAGACTTCTTCCTCCAGTAAAGGGCGGCAAGTATGGCGATGGCGGCACTTAGCCCGCTATCGTATTCCGCGAGGAATCCCCCAACCTTGAGCGGGGGGCGGTCAACATTCTCTACCCCACCGGGTGTAAGATAGCCCTCGCCGCCACTTTGAAACACATTAAGCGGATAGGCCTTGTAATCGCGATAGGGACCGGTCTGCCCAAAAGGGGTGATGGAGGTCATTATAAGCCGGGGGTTAATTTCCTGGAGCCTATCGTAATCCAGTCCCTGTTCTGTCATCCATTGCGGCGGGTTATCCTCTACCAGGATGTCAGCTTCCTTCACCAACTCTTGAAAGATACCCTTGCCGGTTGCTGTGGTCACATTTAAGGTGACCCCCAGCTTATTGGTGTTGAGATAAAGGAAGAGCCCGCTCGCTTCCGGGTCAGGCATATCGTGGAAGAAAGGGGGCAAACTCCTGGCCGCATCGCCACGTCCCGGCCTTTCGATCTTTACCACCTCAGCGCCCAGGTCAGCCAATAGCTTGGTGCAATAGGGCCCGGCGACCATCTGGCACAGTTCCAGTACCTTCACTCCCTCCAGAGCTTTTTTCGGCATGGATACTTACCCCGCTTGCCCCAGGATGGTGATAATAGGCAGCAGGCTTCCCGGGTGTCCGCCTTGGTTATGAGACAACCCCAGCCTAACATCCTTCAACTGGCGTTCTGGTAGCTCTGCCTTGCCCTGAATCTGCTTGTATACCTCGTAGCACTCCCTTAGTCCACTGGCACCCACGGGGTGGCCAAAGGACTTTAAACCACCATCGGCATTAACCGGCAATTCACCGGTTAGGGTAAAGGTGCCGGCGTCGATATCCTCCTTCGCCTTCCCTTTGGGGCAGATCCCGATTGCCTCAAGGGTCATCAGCTCGCTTATGGTGAAGCAATCATGTAGCTCCAGGATGTCGAGCTCCTTACGGGGATCGGTGATCCCTGCCTGCTCATATGCCTGTTGCGCCGCGGCCTCCGTTTCGGGCAGGTGTATGTAATCATAACTGGCATCCTCCTTCCCCAGCCCAGGGCCAATGGCAAGCCCGATTCCCTTGATTAGCACATAGTCATCCCTAAAGCTCTTGGCCATATCCGCCCTGGTGAGGATGGCGGCGGCGGCGCCATCGGTGTTGCCGCAACAATCGAATAGTCCCAGGGGCCAGGCGATGAGCGGGGCGTTGAGCACCTGCTCTATGGTTATCTCTCTGCGAAGGTGCGCTTTGGGATGGCGCGCGCCATTATAATGGCTTTTCACCGAGATTTGGGCCAAGGTTTTCCTGCCTTCTTGTGGCTCGATGCCATAGGCCTGGAAATACCTGGTGGCTCCCATCGCCCACCTTCCCGGCGCGGTAACATTAACCCCCAGGACAGGGTGGGTGTAGCCTGCAGGAAGCCCGGCGAGGCCAGTATCCTTCAGCTTCTCAAACCCCACGCAGAGCACAATATTGTAAGCACCACAGGCTATGGCATAGGAGGCGTTTCTAATGGTCTCCATCCCGGTGGCGCAGAAGTTTTCTACTCGGGTGATGGGGATGCGGTCGAGTTTTAGCGGTGAGGCGATGCTGATCCCCCCGATGCCGGAAAAGGCCGTACCCACCCAGGCGGCCTGGATGTCCTCGCGCGCCACGCCGGCATCCTCATAGGCTTCGTAGACCGCATCGATAATCATATCATCGGCGCTCTTATCCCAGTTCTCGCCGAACTTACAGCATCCCATGCCGATGATGGCAACCTTGTCCTTGATGGTCTCCATTTCCTTTAAGCCCTTATGGTTCTCGTGGCGGCCGGCATTTCCAGTAGTAGGTATGCATTCCCCCGGAATCGTGCATCTTGCGGAAGGTCATCTCTACCGGCATGTCAGGCTTGACCTTTTTGGGGTCACGATCGGTCATCAAGCAATATACCCCGACTTTTTGGTTCTCTCCTACCCCCTCAACACCCTCCTCTAGATGCACCTTGCTCACAATTGTTGGTGGGTCGCTACTGAGCGCCAGGTTATCCACGGTGTAGGTATAAAGCGTGCCCTGCCTGTCGGAGAGCCTGACCCCCTCATACTCATCCTTGGCCCCGCAATAGATGCATACCCGCTGCATCGGGTGGAAGGTTCGGCCGCAGCGCTTGCACCTGGAGCCATGAAAACTGATCAACTGCTCCCGTTCCCGCCATGCTACCGGGGGCAAGGCATTGGCCTGCTCCCGGGCCTGGGCCTCGGTAGGGATAAGCCGGCGGAAGCGGAGATATTTCTCATAGTTGGGAAGGGTCATCCGCGATGCCATGTGTCGCTTGATACCGCGCCTCTCCCTTATCTTTTCGATTTCCTCAGTCACCCGCAGGATAAAGGCATCACCGCCATCGCCATAGTTGGCAAACAGGATTCTATCCCCCGCCCTGGCCTCCTCTAGTGCGGCGACGAGCATCATTAAGGCGAAGGCAGCGCCGGTATTGCCGACCGTGGCAAACATCGGTTCTTGAACCTGTGTCTTGGGGTCAAAACCCATGGCTCTTGCCATTTCGGAGTGCCTTCTCTGGTCGGGGGCATAAAAGACCGCTCTGGTGATATCCGGCGGCGTCAGGTTGTATTTCTCCATGATACTGGAGATGGCTTCTCTGGTATTGCGGACATAGCCTTCGCTGAGGATAAACCTGTCTTCCCAGCTTTTGGCAAAGGTATCGGTCTCTGTCCTCCATATATCCAGGATATCATCGGCGTGAGAGTAGCTGCCCTCGATCTCGCAGGCAACGCCCTCATCCCCGATCAACAGGGCAGCGGCGCCATCACCAAAGTTCTGCTCATAGTCTGATTGGGGCTGGCCCAGGCGGCAATCGGCTGCGGCTACCATGACCCGCTTTCCCGAGCCACTCTTGACCGCATCGAGCGCTGCCCTCAAGGCTACAGTACCCGCTCTCAGGGAGTCGGCAAAGTCCGCGGTGAAAATCTGGCGTCGCAGGTCGGCGGCGAGTGCGATCAGGCTTGCCGATTGCTTCTCCCGGTAGGGTGGTGTTGTCGAGGCAAAATATAGACCATCAACGCTCTGCCGGTCGCTGTCCCTGAGGCAGTCGATCATGGCTTCCACTGCCATAGTCGCACTATCTTCATCATAGTTGGCTACGGCCTTTTCCCCTCCCATAGAACCGCGGTCCCAGGCGCGGGCAATTTCGTCCCGCTTCAGGCGGTATATGGGAATATATGCCCCGTAGGAAACTATCCCGGTTTTCATCCGCTCCGCTCGTCTGACCGTGTCTTTAACGTCTCAGTTAGGTAGCCTTTTTATCCCTCTCCGGTTGGGGTGGAGCGGGATTGATGTAGCCCGTTAGCAGGGTCTTGGGCACCGCATTGATCAGCTCTTCTGTGGTAAATATCCCCTCCGGCTTGTAGATAGCTCTTATCTCTACCGGTTCGTTATAAATGCTCACTCTGCCGGCCTCGGCATGGAATACCTGTCCATTGATATTTGCGGCGTGGTCGGTGGCCAGATAGACGACGATTGGTGGTATGTGCTCAGGGCCGGGCATGTTCAGCATCTGCTCAGCCTGCTCTTTGGTCATAACGCCGGCTTCAACCCTCTTCCAGGTGCCCTTTATGACTTCATCGTTCAATGTCATCCTGGTGGCGGCTATGGGGGCGAAGCAATTGGCGGTCACCCCGTAGCGCCCCATTTCCCGCGCGATAGAGCGGGTTAGGCTGACTATGCCGCCCTTAACCGCGCCGTAGTTGACATGTCCCATCGTGCCGCGCCAGGCATCTGAGGTGACGTTGATTATGCGGCCATATTTTTGCTCCCGCATCAGGGTGCAGGCATGGCGGCAGGTGTTGAAGGTACCTTTCAGGTGGACGATCATTACCGAGTCCCACTCGTCCTCGGTCATGTTCCAGATCATCCGGTCCCGCAGGTTGCCCTGACAGTTGACTAGTATATCGATGCGTCCGAATTTATCCACGCAGCTCTTTATGATCCCTTGAGCGGCATTGAAGTCGACCACCGAATCATGGTTGGCTATAGCATCGCTGCCCAGTTTTTTGATCTCATCGACCACCTTGTCTACAGGCCCCGCTTCAGCACCGCTGCCGTCCCTCGACGCGCCGATATCGTTTGCCACGATGTTAGCCCCTTCCTTGGCCAGGGCTAAGCATACCTCGTGCCCGATTCCCCCAGCGGCACCGGTTACTACGGCATTTTTCCCCTTCAGATTCTCGCCCAATTATAACCTCCTTGCAGATCTGACGATTAAATATACCATACTGAACCTTCCTTTTGCAAACTTTTTTCGAACTTTTCGAAACTTTGTTTTAGGTTTATCCATACTTAATACCGTGAAGCGCGGCAGAATTTTGCACACTTTGTTTTCAGTTGCCTTTCGAAATGACACTGTTATTGTTCAAACAGCTATGATGAACGGTCGAATCAGCTGATCGCGTTCAGATAGATGGGTGACAGCCTACCGTCATTATGAGTCGCTCTTTCACTTGTCATTGCGAGACGCTTTACGATAAATCAACTGGGGGGACGATTGGAGGAGAAGACATACTTACTACACCGTAGATTTTACTGGGGAGGAGCTGTAACAGGGAGTCCCCCGACCCCGAGGCCGCCAGGTCGGCCGACACTTCGGCCTAGATCGGGGGGCGCTTCGGCCTATATCTGGGGCGGTATATCGGTTTATGGGTAGGTTGGAGCATCCGCTCCAACAACGCCTAGAGCCGATGCTCTAGGCTACCCAATGTTAAATACATCTCAGGGCGGGTTGGTGGGGAATAGCCATATTGTTATTCTGAGTCGAAGCCCTGAGCGAAGCGAAGGGGAAGCGAAGAATCTCCGTTAGATTTTTAGGTCTCCCGAGGCCTAAATCGTCCGATAAGTTGGACTCTCGCAAAGCGTAGGGGTCGCAATGACAGCTACAATGGTCTGGTGATTTAATTTCACTAATGTACTGGACGAGTACACTTAGTTTACGGTTGCTTTTAGGAGTGCTATAATTATTTGTCAACCATTTACAATGGACACTCGATCGAGTTTAACAAACCTAATATCTAGCCGGATATTTGAACGTGCTCACGCAGATAAGGAGGTAGGTCTTATTAGATGAAGGACTGGCGGGAGGAGTATGACAGTAAGATGGTTCCTGCCGAGGAGGCTGCCAAGCTGGTCAAGTCTGGAGACCGCATTGGCTTTACCACCGGCAGAGAGGCACATGCTGTGGGTCTGGCGATCGCTGCCCGGCTAGGAGAGTTGGAAGGGGTTCAGGTGTATGTCCCCACCCCGGGTTATGATTTTGGCTGGTATGACCCGGGCTGGGAAGACTCCTTCAGTATTACGGTTTCCTTTCCGTTGGGGGTGAACCAGGAGATGGTCGAGGAGCGGAGGTGTGATATCGCTTTCGGCTCCCTTTTCCCCTTCGATCTGGAATTTTTCAAGCAAGGGCTGGATGTACTGCTCACCGAGATTTCGCTCCCCGATGATGCGGGCTTTTGCAGCTTTGGCCAGTCATTGTGGAATAAGAAAACCCAGGTCAAAGAGGCAAAGAAGGTAATCGCAGAGGTGAATCCCCGTCTGATCCGAACCTACGGTGACAATTATGTCCACGTCTCAGAGATAGACTATTTTGTGGAGCATATCTCTTCCGGGGAGCGCCCCGGCGGCGGGAGCCTGTTGGGTAAAAAGGCCAAAAAGGAACCCGACCAGGCGCAAAAGGAAATTGCAGGGCATGTCGGCTCGATCATAAGGGATGGCGACTGCTTGCAGATAGGCGTCGGCCGTGCCACTGAGCCTCTGGTTCAGTTGGGCATACTGAACGGCAAAAGCGATATCGGGTATCACTCAGAGGCCACGGTCCCGGGGATAATACGACTGGTCCGGGAGGGGGTGATTACGGGTAAATACAAGAATGTTCGACCGGGAAAGGTGGTGGTCACTTCGGTGGGCGGGGACACCAGGGAGGAGGTGCAGTGGGTTCACATGAACCCGCTCTTCGAGCTGGTCGATGTCGACTGGCTGGAAGATATCAGGGTGATCGCTTCCATAGATAACATGGTGACGATAAATCAAGCCTTGGCTATTGACCTTTTGGGTCAGCCAACGGCGGAAAGCTTAGGGACACGATTGCTGAGTGGTGCGAGGGGCCAGGTGCCCTTCCAGCTTGGGGCGCTCCTGTCTAAAGGAGGGCGTGCCATTACAGTGCTGCCCTCTACTGCGGAGAACGGGACGGTATCCCGTATTATGCCGGCGTTGCCGGAGGGGACAACCGTCACCCTCCACAAGAACTGCACTGACCTGGTAGTTACGGAATACGGGGTGGCGCGTTTGCGGGGTAGAAGCGTGCGGGAGAAGACAGAGGAATTGATTAATGTGGCCCATCCCGACTTTCGTGCCGAACTGAAAAAAGCAGCACAAAGGTTATTCTGGCCATAATATTGTAGTAAGGAGGAAGGATTGAGTTACTGTCTTTATGAGGTTGATAAGGAGAAGAGGATTGCCACGCTTACCTTTAATCGGCCGAAAAAGCTACATGCCCTGCAGCCGATGGATGATCTCGAAGAGGTGATCGCTAGGTTGACCGAAGCTGATAGGGATGACAATGTGGCGGTGGTGGTCATCAAAGGGTCAGGGCGTGCCTTCGGAGCGGGGTATGACATTGAAGCGGTGCGCGCGCGGCGGGGCTTTAGTGAGGATAGGCGTCCCGCTCAGAGAAGGAGGTACTGGGGGGTGGATGAGTGGTGGGGGCGGCGGGCCATCCTGCAGAAGATCCTCACCTG
>JAGMCC010000160.1 GCA_023129355.1 Dehalococcoidia bacterium
CCGCTGGCTTATCCACCACCAGGAGGTCGCCGTCTTCGTAGACAATGGTGAGGGGAATTTCCTCCGGCAAGGGTAAAGAGGGAGCGGGTGGCGGTATTACCGCAGTAATTTTGTCGCCGATATTTAGTTTCAGGCTCCCCTTCTCCGCACGGTCGTTGACGGTGATGCAGCCATCGCTGATCAGCTTCTGGACATAAGAACGGGAGATCTCCGGACACTCCTCGGCCACATATCTATCGAGCCGAATCCCTGACCTGGTGACGATGAACTCAAGCTTCTTATTCATCATCTCCTGGCACCGACCCCTCTCTTCTGGCCAAACAGAAAGTAGTAAATAATAAGGATCACGCCGACCACAACAGCGGAATCGGCAATATTAAACACTGGCCAGGCGCCAACATCGATAAAGTCAACCACCTCCCCGAAGCGGATGCGGTCTATCAGGTTGCCCACGGCTCCTCCCAGGAGCAGCCCTAATGCGATCCTAACCAGCACCCTGTTAAACAGGGGATAGCGGGAGTAAACAAGGATTGCAGCAACGCCAACGATGGCAGTGAGCGTGATGAGAAAGGCTTGATTGGCGAAGAGGCCGAAAACACCCCCTGTATTGGTACCATAGGTGATTCGGAAAAACCCCTCCTCCGGTATCGATTGCCCCAGGGTCATGTTGGCTCTAATGAAAAACTTGCTTACCTGGTCCAAAGCCACCACTATTAGAGCTACGAGGAAAAAGGTCAGTTCTTTGATAGGCCATTTCATGGCAACAACTTTCTCGAAAAACTTGAAAAGATTGGGGTGATTAGTCCAGCATCATCCTTAGCTGCCGAATGGTGGATACTGCCTGCCCTCGCCAGTGATTGTTGGCGAAAACGAAGGTCCTCTCCGCTGTCTGATCCAGGTAGCGGATCTTTGGCAGCCATTCCTCAAGCTCCTCCGGGGAATAGGAGTAATCGTATCTTTGATAGGCATGTTCATGCTGCCACCACTTCTCCTTATTTCACCCGTGAAATCGAACATAGGCAATCTTGCTCGTGGCCTCGGCTATAGGCGGTATGAGGTTTGGTAATGGGGGCTCATCGACGCAGCAATAGCCCAGCTCCTGGCGACGCAGCCAGCCAAACACATCCTCTCTCAGCCACCCCGCATTGCGAAATTCGATGACTACAGGCAAATGCCCCATCCATTCCCGGAAAGTCTCCACATAGTCACGGTTCTCGTCATTGAATCTAAAGCTATTGGGGAACTGAGCCAGCACGCAGCCCATCTTTCCCAGGTCGATTAGGGGAGCGAGCATTTCCCGAAAAACCTTAAAAACCTCCTCATTATTTTCCCGCTCATGGGTCATCTGCCGGTTCGCCTTAACCGCAAAAAGGAAGCCAGGGCCAGTCTTCCTGGCCATAGATTCCATGACCGCAGGCTTGGGGAGGGTATAGTAGGTGGCATTGATCTCGCAGGCGTTGAATTCTCGTGCATAGTAGAGAAGCCATTCTTTCTTGGGCATGCCCGAGGGATAAAAAGGTCCCACCCAGTCGTTATAGCTAAAGCCGGAGGTGCCCAGATAAATCATGGCGTTAGTCTACCATATTCGTGTAAGCACGGCAAAGCGTTTTTCGCACTTTGCGCTAGGTCTGATGGAACTCTCAGGCATGATTTATAAAGCCGCCTCTCACATAGTAGGGCCTATCGAACAGGACGAAAAAAGGGTAGAATCTTTAGCGTGGAGAAGGGAACCTACGCTCTGGTCATGTCACTGAAGAGCGAGGCCACCATCGCTGTGGGCAGGTTAGGCCGTAGTTATGGGACAGGTGGAGAGAACGAAATTACCTTCCCCGCGGGCTACTACGTCTATTTTGGCAGCGCACGCGCTGGCCTCTACGCGAGGGTGGGCCGCCACCTGAAGCGTGAAAAGCGGTCTCATTGGCACATCGATTATCTCGTCCAGTTCGCCGAGGTGGTCGAGGTTTGGTATTCGCCTGAGGGGGAGGAGGTGGAGTGGAGAGAGCGAAAAGAGGTGAAGGGAGCGGGGGGAGTACGAAAAAAGGAATGTCTCTGGTGCCAGGTTGGCCGAGGGATGCCGCAAGGTCAAATCCTCATTCCGGGCTTTGGCTCCTCCGACTGCCGCTGCCCGGCTCACCTGATCTACTTTCCCTCGCCGCCTTCCTTCGAGCTTTTTCGCCAGATGCTTGATGAGCGAGGCTATGGAGCGCAAAAAGCCTCTCCTATCGAATTCAAGCGCCGCATAGTAGATTAGGCGGGCTTGCTATTCTCCTCCTTCTGTTCCTCTTCTCTTCTCCCCCGCCATCCTTTGAGCCGCCTCTTAACCTCTTTTTCAAATCCCTGGTCGCTGGGAGAATAGTAACGTTTTCCCCTGAGAGCGTCGGGGAGGTTCTGCTGCTTCACGAAGTGCCCAGGGAAGTCATGGGCATACTTATATCCCTTGCCGTACCCCATCCCTTTCATGAGGCGGGTTGCCGGGTTGCGCAGATGGAGAGGGACAGGGTCGTTGCGCGTCCTCTCTACGTCCTGCTGCACCCTGGAGTAGGCTCTGTATAGTGAGTTGCTCTTGGGTGCCGTAGCCAGGTATACCGCCGCCTGAGCCAGCGCCAGATTCCCCTCGGGCATGCCGATGAAGTGCACCGCCTGCTGCGCTGCCATCGCCACCACCAGAGCCTGGGGGTCGGCCATTCCCACGTCCTCTGAGGCGAACCTTACCAGCCGCCGCGCCACGTATAGTGGATCCTCGCCCGCCTCCATCATGCGCCCCAGCCAGTAGAGGGCGGCATCTGGGTCGGAGCCACGCAGCGACTTGTGAAGCGCCGATATGATATCGTAGTGCTGCTCCCCCTCCTTATCGTAGAGCAGGGCGCGATGCTGAAGCGCATCCTCGATGGTGGGCAGTGGAATCTTCCGTCTGCCCTTGTCATCGGGCTCGGTGGCGAGGGTTGCCATCTCCAGGGCGTTGAGGGCAACCCGGGCATCGCCGTTGGCCATGACCGCCAGGTGCTCCAGTGCATCCACTTCCATCTCCACCCCCATCTTGCCCAGGCCGCGCTCCCCGTCGGCTTTCGCCCGTTCCACGATGATGCGCACCTCATCGTTGGTTAGGGCATTGAGGGTAAAGACGCGGCAGCGGGAGAGGAGGGGGGAGA
>JAGMCC010000161.1 GCA_023129355.1 Dehalococcoidia bacterium
TATCAGGCCAGGGCTTCGCAAGTGGCGGTCCACCTTTTGGAGTACCAGAGTTTCCCAGCGGGCTTGCTGGAATAGCGGCGGCGATTGCCGCGTTGTTTGTAGTATTTGCCCTACGTACAAGGGTTTTGAGCAAGAAAAGCTAGATAGTGCAGATTGAAGTAGCTGCCATAATACTTGTAGCGATAGTGCTCTTGCTGGTCATGAGCACTATCGCTTATTTTATGAGGGCTCGCCGGGTCAGGCAGTCCTTCGGCAGCTTTTAGGTACGCTATGTAGCCATCTTAGGCGCCCTTTTCCTCATAGAGTACGCCTTCCTTGAGCTGCTTCCCTCCTTCCATGATGCGCTGAGAGATTTGACTGCCGCAGTAGTTGGTGGAATTCTGGGACTGGCGGGGATTGACCCTCAGCTCTCCGGTTCGATGGTCACGCTGTAAAACCCCTCCCTGACATTTGATGTCAGCGTGGGGTGCCTGGGAGGGGTGCTCTACTGGGTCTACATCGGGCTGGTCTTCGTTTTGCTGGTCTGGGCAGCTTGGGCGAGGACTCTGAGAGTTAAGGCAGCGTGAGTTCCCTCTCCCGGTAGCCCTGGCATCCAGGCTTGCTACTGCACCTTTGTCCCCTGTTGTTGGCTCGGGTCAAAATGGGCGGGACACCTTGACAGTTAGCCGCCAAACGGTCTATCATCGCCACATCGGTGGAAAAAATCGGGCATGGCCTAATTCTTCATGTGCATTGAATGGCGCATGGGTGTAGAAGGGATATTCGAAAGGTAAGAATAAGAAAGGAGAAAGCCATGGCAGAGAAGACGGTTAAAAGGGGCAGCTTATTTTTTATGGAAGAGGTTCCCGTCGCAGAGGTGTTTACCCCTGAGGACTTCAGCGAAGAGCACCTGATGATAATCAAAACACTCGAAAGTTTTATCAAAAATGAGATAGTGCCCAATATGGATGCGCTGGAGCGCGAGGACTGGGATCTAACCCGCCGGCTGATGCTACAGGCGGGGGAGCTGGGGTTTCTGGGGGTGGATATAGAGGAGGAATACGGCGGCTCAGAACTAGACCATATAGCCTCTCTGCTTGTCTGCGAGTACTCGGCGCTGTCAGGCTCCTGGGGCCCGTGCTTGAATGACCATACAGGTATAGGCTCAATGCCGCTGGTATTTTTTGGCAACAAAGCACAGAAGCAAAAATACCTACCTGCTTTGGCTACCGGCGAAAAGATTGGATGCTACGCGCTAACTGAGCCGGAGGCAGGCACCGACGCTATGGCGATACAAACCACGGCGGTTCTCTCACCCGACGGCAAATACTATAAGCTCAGTGGCACCAAGCAGTATGTTACCAACGGTGGCTTTGCCGACATCATATTCACCTATGCTAAGATTGACGGTGACAAGATGACTGCCTTCATATTGGAGAGGGACTTCGAGGGGATATCTTTTGGGGCGCAGGAGAAGAAGATGGGACTTCGCGGCTCCTCCACGTGCAGCATATTCCTTGATGGGGTCAAGGTGCCGGTAGAGAATGTTGTGCACGAAATCGGCAGGGGTCATATAGTAGCCTTCAACATCCTCAACCTGGGCAGATTCAAACTGGGCGCGGGATCGGTAGGGGTGGCCAAGCTGGCTATAGAGTACAGCGTGGGATACTCCAAGGAGAGGGTGCAGTTCGGTAAGCCAATATGCCAGTTTGGACTGATAAAACACAAGATCGCCGAGATGGCGACAAAAACATATATGGCGGAGAGCATGGTCTATCGGACCGGCGGGCTCATTGATGATATCTTTGCCACCGTGGACCGGACTGCCGAGGACATCGGCCGCCAGAGTGCAAACAGCATATTTGAGTACGTGGTTGAATGCTCCATCAATAAGGTCTACTGCTCGGAGATACTGGACTATGTGGGCGATGAGGCGGTTCAGATATACGGGGGATACGGGTACTGTGAGGAATACCCGGTGGAAAGGATCTATCGGGATAACCGTATATTCAGGATATTCGAAGGGACAAATGAGATAAATCGGCTGCTCATAATTGGACAGCTAGTGAGGAAGGCGTTGAAGAACGAGATACCCCTTTTAACTGTGGCGGAGAAGGTGAGGGAAGAGGTGCCAGCAATGGAGCCTCTCTCTCCCAGTGCCGACGATGGTCCCCTGGGATACCAACGCAGGCTGGTCGAGAGGGCAAAGAAGATATTCCTGTTCCTGTGTGGTGGCGCGGCGCAGAAGTACGGAATGGCCTTAGAGGAGGAGCAGGAGATCCTGGGACTGCTGTCCGATATTGCCCAGGAGATATATGCCGTGGAGAGCGGACTGCTGAGAGCTCTCAAGTCCATCGAGTCTTCAGGGGAGCAGCGATCAAAAATGAAGATAGACATGGTGCGGCTCTATTCAAACGATGCCATGGTTAGGATAAGGGGTTATGCGCGGCAGATACTGGCGGCAATGGAGACCGGAGAGGCGCTCGATAGTCAACTGGCGACATTGAGGAAGGTATCTCAGTTCACTCCCATAAACGGCGTTCAGCTTCGCAGGGATATCGCTGACGGTATCATAGAGGTGGGAAGGTATACCTGTTAGCAAAAAGCCATATTTTCTAAGGGACTTTGACCTAGCAGAGGTTAGTTCTTATCGCTGCTACAGGCACACAGCCAGAAGATATCTTGACCACGTGGTCATCGGGCAAAAGGTAGATAGCGACTTGCCCGATGGAATGTCGCCGCGGAGGCTGGAAGAGTATATGTCTCTGGTCAAGGAATTCAGGGAGAAGTTGAGGGTCTAGCCTCTACACGTTAGTAAAGGATGTGAAGGGAGGTAATCATGGAAAAGATCTGGTTGAAAAGCTATGATCCCGGCGTAGCCCACAGTATGAACTACCCCGAGCATACCCTGCAGCAACTACTGGAAGAATCGGTAAGCCGCTATGCCGATTGTACCGCAATTATCTTTCCTGGAGCCTTCGGTGATGAGTCTATGATGAGCTATAGGGAACTGGACCGGCAGTGTAACAAGCTGGCCAACGCACTCCTGGAAATGGGGGTCAAGAAAGGCGATAGGGTGGCCCTGCTCATGCCCAACTGTCCCCAGTTCGTCATCAGCTACTACGCTGTGCTCAAGGTAGGAGCCATAGTGGTAGC
>JAGMCC010000162.1 GCA_023129355.1 Dehalococcoidia bacterium
TTGAAGGAGGCCAGGGCAAAAAGACCACAGCTCAAGGGGATCATCATCACCGCTTATCCATCGGTGGAGACAGCGGTGGAGGCGATGAAAATCGGGGCTGTCGATTACTTGCCTAAGCCCTTTGACCCTGATGCCCTGGAAAAATTGATCCGGGAGACCCTCGGACCAGTTCAGGTGGAGCTAAAGCCTAAGACCGCTATTGAGGAAGCCATAGTGGAGGCCCCCGCCGTTGAGGAGGCTAAGGTTGAGGAAGTCATAGCCATAACCGAGGAGGAGATCCAGGTTCATCTCGAGCAGGGTAAGGATCACTTCAAGGCGGAGCGCTATGGGGAGGCAGTGAGGGAATTCCAGGCTATTCTGGATATTGCTCCAGCCGATATCCAGACTCGAATTTGGATCCGAAAGGCAAAGGAGGAACTGGCTAAGCCGAGGATTGAGGTGCCTGAAGGGGAGGTTGCTGTTGAGGAAGCGGTGAAGCCCAAGGAGTGTGTCTGGATGAAGCTCGGGGTGGTCTCCTATCGGCTCTGCACTAGTGACTACGACTGCCTCAACTGTGAGTTCGACCAACAGATGCAGGAGCGGATGGCTAGTGGGGAAGCCCCTGAGATTGAAGAGGCCATGGAGAGATTCAAGGAACTACCAGGTAATCAGAGGCTTTGCCGCTATGCCCTCAGGGGTGAAATCTCCTACCGGCTTTGCACCCGCCTATTCCAGTGTGCAACTTGCGAGTTTGGTCAAATTATGGAGGATGCTCTTCAACGGAAGCTGGCCAAGTTGGCCGTCCGACGCGAAGCGTTACGCAAAAAGGAGAAACGAGGTAAAGTTGAGGCATAGCCAAGGCCTATGTTGCCCGCGCTGCGGTCTTTACTATTCTGAATATGGACGCGGCGGCCCAGAAAGACATCGATAGGGCAATAGAACTGGGGGTTGACCCTATCCTTCTCGAGGTGCGAATCGAGGGACTAAAGGAGCAGCGCTAGCATCGCCAGTCATCGGCGTGCCCTCTCCAAATCCGCCTGGTTGAGATCCCAACTCCAGTTCATATTACTGCTGTTTTCCGCCCGGTGACCTCCTGCGTAGGAGATAGGTCAGAATTGTGGCGCGCACCCGATAGCCAGGGCGCTCCTGATACTCCGCACCGGGATCGTTCTTTAGTGAAAGTCGTAGATGGCAGGTGGGTGCTTCTTCATTTTGTAATCAAGGTGACAGGTTGTATAATTGCATGAGTATCTATATAATTTCGCAGGTTGTGGTAAAATGGCGGAGTAAGGAGAGGGTATTTGCTGGGAAACTTCGGTTATATCGGAATTTTCCTCATCGCTGCTCTTGGTTTTGCCGCTTCAATGATATTACTCCCTGTTACCCTCAGGTTCTTACATATCGTTCCCCGAAAGCCTAACCCTACAAAGTACACTACCTACGAATGCGGCATGGAAACGATAGGTAAATCCCAGGTTCAATTCAATTTCCGCTATTATTTCTTTGCCTTGCTCTTTGTAATCTTCGATATACAGGTAGTTTTCCTCTATCCCTGGGCTGTACACTTCAACCAGCTTAAACTCTTTGGGCTGGTGGAGATGCTGGCCTTCGTCCTAATCCTGATCGTCGGTTTCATCTATGCGTGGAGAAAAGGGGTTCTGAAGTGGAAATAGAGAAGCCTTATGTTAGCAGCGAGCTCGATAAGACCGAGGGTGCGGAAATCGAGGCGCTCATCGCGGCTTCAAAGGAGCCCTATCCCGATCCGGTATCCTGGCTCGATGAGGAGATCCAGCGTAATGTACTGCTCGCCTCCACTGAGCATATCATAGGCTGGGCGAAGCGCTTCTCTGTTTGGCCAGTTGCCATGGGACTCGCCTGCTGCGCCTTCGAGATGATCGGTGCTGCGGCATCGCGCTTTGACTTCTCTCGATTCGGCATGGAGGTTTTTCGTGCCTCACCGCGACAGGCCGACTTGATGCTTGTTGCCGGCACGCTCACCTGGAAGATGGCCCCTGCCCTGAAGCGAATCTATGACCAGATGGCCGAGCCGAAGTGGGTATTGGCTATGGGGGCCTGCACCATCAGCGGTGGATGCTTCCGCGGTTCATATAGCGTGGTTCCTGGATTGAACCTAATCGTCCCGGTAGATGTCTATGTCCCCGGGTGCCCGCCACGCCCCGAGGGTCTGATCTACGGGTTCATGGAGTTGCATCGCAAGGTCGCAAAAGACAAACTTATAAAGAAATAAAAGGATGACTAAACAGCTTTCCGGCCCAGAGGTCGCTCAGCAAATAGGGGAGCAATTCCCCGATGCGATCACTGGTTCCGATGAAACCGCTGTTTTCGTCCGCAGCGAAGCGCTTCTGGGTGTGGCACGCTTCATCAAGGAGAGCCTCAATCTCGATTACCTCAACAGCATCACCGCTGTCGATTACATCGACCATTTCGAGCTGGTGTACCATTTGACCTCGCTAGAAAATAACCATGGCATCATTTTAAAGACGAAGTGCCATGACCGCGAAAATCCCATAGTGCCCTCAGTGGTCAGCCTGTGGCAGGGGGCAGATTTCCAGGAGCGAGAGATCTATGACCTCATGGGCATCTCCTTTGAGGGGCACCCGAATATGAAGCGAATCTTCCTCTGGGATGGATTCCAGGGGCATCCGCTGAGGAAGGACTTTCATTTAGATGTGCCCGGCGGCGGGAAATCGAGTCTTTGAACATTTCGAGCTTGTCTAAAATCGATAGCAAATAGCCGTAGCGTTATCTTAAAGACGTGGTGTGAAAAGGTGGAAAAAGCGAGGAAATGACGCTTAGTACCGAGCCAATAACGGTTAATATGGGGCCGCAGCACCCCTCAACCCACGGGGTGTTTCGGATGAGGGTCACCTTCGATGGCGAGGTGATCATCGATATGGAGCCCGTCTTCGGCTACCTCCACCGCGGTATCGAGAAGCTTGCCGAGCATAAGACCTACATCCAGGATATCCCCTTTACCGATAGGCTGGACTACCTGGCCTCGATGTCCAATAACCTTGCCTATGTGCTGGCGGTGGAGAAGCTTGCCGGTATCGAGGTCCCGGAGCGAGCAGAATATATCAGAGTAATAATGGCCGAGCTTATGAGGATTGCCAGTCACCTCATGGGTGT
>JAGMCC010000163.1 GCA_023129355.1 Dehalococcoidia bacterium
GCTGATCTCTACCTCACCTTCCTCCTCGACTGCAGCAGGCCGCGCCACTACCCTATCCACGTAAAGCCCGGGGGTGATGATTACCTCGGGATCCAGCTCACCTAGCTCAACTATCTCGTCCACCTCGGCTATGGTGACATTAGCGGCACCGGCCATGGTTTCATTGAAGGTCCTCGAGCTTCCGCGGTAGACCAGGTTTCCCCAGCGGTCGGCCTTGTGCGCCTTTATAAGGGCGAAATCGGCCTTGATGGCGAGCTCCAGTATATACTTCTTGCCATCGATAATCTTGGTCTCCTTCCCCTCCTCCACCACGGTTCCCGTGCCCACGGGGATGTAGACTCCCCCCAGCCCCGCCTTGGCCGCCCGCACCCGCTCCGCCAGCGTCCCCTGGGGCACCATCTCCAGGTCTACCTTTCCCGCCCTCAGCAGCTTCTCGAAGTTGTTTTCGTATATTGTGCTCACCGGGGCAGAAGCGATGGCCTTCTTTATAAGACCGTTCCTGACCAGGATATCCATGTCCTCGGCGAATTTGTGGCCCATTATCTTCCACACATCCGAACCGAAACCGGTGGTGTTGGACACCGTAGTGATGTTTTTGACGCCCTTTCGCGCCACCGCTTCAAGAAGCAGGCTGGGGGTGCTGGCTACCGTGCCGAAGCCGCCGACCATTATGGTGGCTCCATCTTGTATATCGGCTACCGCTTCATCGAAGCTGGCGACTATCTTGTTTATCGGCATAGCCTACCTCCTCAATTTTTCTAAGTGGCTGCTTGCCTCATAGTGTGATAGCGGCGCACCAGGCGAGCTCCATTCATGCCCGATTCCCCCGACTGGTGAGTGCCCATGCCCCTGCCGCCGGCATCGGCACCTACGATGAAAAGGCCGGCGATGGGTGTTTTTTGGGAGGGCTTGTGCTTGCCGCACTGGCCAACTATCTGTGCCAGGCCCACGCACTCACCGCCCTGCCCCGGTAGCACGCTATCCCGCGTAGCCGCTGATATCTCGGCTGGCCCCGTGGCCTGCCTCTCGTAACAGGCATCCATGAATCCGGGAAAGATTTTATCCAGCATCTGGTCTATCTTGTTGTTCTGCATCTCTATCTCGGGGGCCTTGGGATCGGGAGCGCAGATGGTGCCGGCAATGATGCACTGCTTGTCCGCAGGGGCCATGCTGGGGTCGTAGTTGGAGGGGACGGTGAAGAAGGCCAGTACTTCCTCGGGGACATGGCCCGCCCTGATTTTGAGGAATCGCTCCATGTTCAACCAGGTCTCGTCGGCATAGATCATAGCCATTTGCTCTTTTACCACTTTCTTGTTGAGGAAGTATCTAACCGCGGTGAAGGCCCAGCCGGGCAATAGATCCTTGACATAATTTACATAGCTCTTGTCGAACTCCTTCTCACCCACCAGCTTGAGAACGGTGGGCTGGATGCCTACATCGCTTACAACTATGGACGCGTCGAAGTCTTCATTGTCTGTCGCGATACCAGTGACGCGACCGTTTGAGACTTTAATCTTCTCCACCCTGGTGCCCATTCTTATCTCGCCGCCGTTGGCTTTGATGTAATCGGCAATGTCCCCCAGCATGCGCCCGAAGCCGCCTTTATAATATCCCCCGCCCCCGGCGGTGGCTATATGCTGCATAATCGCTCCCTGCTCTGAGGCGGCGACCAGGTCGATGGGCTCTGCCAGGGAGCCGTTAGCTTGCATCGCAAAGAAGCTGTACACGCCCCAGGGCACCTTCCGCTGGGACAGCCATTCATCAAAGGTCATATCGTCCATGGCGTCAAACTGCTCGGGGGTGAGGAAGGCAAGCTCGGCCAGTGTCGGAATGGCTTCCTCTCGCTCCTTTTCATCCAGTCCCCAAAGGTCAAACAGTGGTTTGGGGTCCTTTGCAGTCTGCCCCATGACCGTGGTCTTATACTTATCAGCTGACTTGTGTCGGTACGACATCGAGACCTGTTCACAGGGTATAGCGCCTAATTGATCCTCGATGCCAAGCTCAGCGTATAGCTGCGGGAAGGCCGATCCGGTCATCGGCACCTGGAGCTTGGGCTCTAGATCGTACAGGAAGCCGTTGCGCTCTACGGTTATCGCCTTGCCGCCAGGTACCGTGTTCTTGTCCACAAGCAGTGTCTTGAGCCCCCACTTGCACAGGAGAGCGTTGCAACAGAGGCCCCCCGGACCTGCTCCCACTACAACTACATCATATTTTTGTTTTGCCATCGTAATCCTTCCCCTCTTTCACTTCTCGCCTGCTCCGGGTTTACCCCATCGATTTAAAGCAAATACAACCTCTCCTACTGAAAGGCCTTCTCCCCTACCTCAGACGTATAGATTGGTGGTTTAATGTTTATCCTGAATATGCAGCTTCTAGCACCGGTATTAACCGACTGAACCAACTGAACCTCTATAGGCTTTCCCACCGCTTTCTCGAACATGTACTTTATCCAGTAGACCGTGCACATGCATAGTGTGCGGCTCGGTTTTATCAGACCTTCGTGCAGCAGTGGACAGGGGCAACTCCCTTCAATCGATGATTCCCACAATACGGTGCTATCATCTATCAGTTGGAGTTTCAGGTTTTCGAACTGTGACCGTTCGAGCTTCCCAACGAACTCTGCCAGATCCATGCCTGTTTTAATGTCGAGTTGGAACAGGCCTTCAGCCATGGCGCGACACCTTTTCCCCACTTCCTTCATAACCGTTGCCTGTGATTCATCATCGAGATTGCAAACGCCTTCAAAGGCCCCTTTCACCAGTTCGTAGCAGTAGGCTTGATACGATGATAGCTGCTCGACGCCGGTCGCCTTGACGAGGGCTTCCCCCTCTCGCGCCATCTTATCTACTACAGCCTCGATCTCCTCCCTGGTTTTCGGTTTCTCTGCCCCGGCTATGGTGTCTATTACCGCTCGCTCTTTCGGTTTCTTTTCCCCCTTTGCCTTACCTTTCGTTTCCGCCATAGTTCACCTCCTGGTTGACTATATAGCATATGTTACCTCGGATTCGCCTTGCCTGCTTCCTCAAGCTTGTTCATGAGCAAGTTGAACTGCTGGAACAGGGAGTCAGGCTCCTCTTTATCCGGCTCCTGCCACGGCCCTGGCAGGTTCATATCCTTGGCGA
>JAGMCC010000164.1 GCA_023129355.1 Dehalococcoidia bacterium
GACATCGCCAGCATGGAGCAGAAGCTCCTTTTCGCCCTGGCCTCTCAAACATCGGTAAAGGAGATCCAGGAGATCCTCAAGGACCTGCCCCATGACGTGATGCAGTCGATAACCGGGAGCCTGAGCAAGCGGACGGGCAAGCTCAACGAGCTCATGGCCACCTTCGAGCTCACCCACTACGATAGGCTATTCTACCTGGGGGAGCCCATTGACTTTGTAGGTATCAAATACGATGATGGGGTTGACTTCATCGAGGTCAAGACCGGCAAGTTCCGCCTCAGCGACGACGAAAAGAGGCTGCGGGAGCTCATCGAGGCGGGGCGGGTCAACTACGTCCCACTGACCGTAGAGCGCATTGGCATCGCCGAGGAGCTGGACACGGGGGAGTAAGGGGGTGTGATGGAATGGTTTTTTGCTTTCGGTGGAACAATATTAAAATGTCTATCGTTACCTATTAAATGGCCAATTGAACGGCTACGACTTATCAAGCAGGAAAAGAAAGAGGCGGAGCGCGAAGTCACCTTATGGTTTGAGAAATATAAAAACTCCCTCAAGCAACAACTGGATAAGGAGACCAATTCCGAAAAAAGGCAAGCGCTTGAGGATGATTTGAAACAATTGGATGCAGGAGAAAGGGGCTACTACAGGGAAATGTTAGAGCGTACCCTTGAGAGGAGCGGTATATCTGCCTATGGAGAACTAGTAGCGAAGGGTGAGCTTATACTAGAGCCTGATAACAAGGCCAAACTTATAGAAGCAGTATCTCGCCTCGATATCCTGCCACCCCCGCCTACAGCAGATGACTTCATGGCCTCAGGCAGCGCAAAGTATGCCTTGGAGCGCTACGAGGAGGCTCTCGCAGACTTGAACCAGGCCCTCAACTTAAGACCTGATCATCCGGACACTCTTAACGACAGGGGTGTAACCTACCATAATCTAGATCGCTACGATGAGGCCCTGGCAGACTATAATCGTTCCCTAGAGCTAAGACCTGATCACCCGGACACTCTTAGCAACAGAGGTTTAACCTATTATAACTTAAAGCGCTACGGTGAGGCCCTGGCAGACTATAATCGCTCCCTGGAGCTAAGACCTGATGACCCAGCTACTCTTAACAACAGGGGTGTAATTTACTTAAGAATGGAGCGTTATGTCGAGGCACACGCCGACTTCAACCGAACCCTCCAGCTAAAACCAGATAAACCACTAGCCGTTTACAACATGGCTTGCCTCTTTTCACTGACGGACAAACCTAATGATGCCATTTATCACTTGGAGAAGGCAATAGCTCTGGACAAGGTATCTCTCCAAAAGGCGATAACGGACAGCGACTTTGACAATATTCGGGATGACCCCCGCTTTAAGAAGCTCATCAAAGGGGATTAGCCTTGCCTGCTTTTAAAATTGTCTCTGATTTTGGGCCTACCGGCGACCAGCCCCAGGCGGTGGACAGGCTGGTGAAAGGGCTGTAGCGCGGCTGTGAGCACCAGATGTTGAAGCGCATTGGTATCGCGGGGGAGTAAGAGGTAAGGCAATGTATAAAAGGGTGATGCTCACGTTATTGGGGATTAGTGTGGTGGCAGCAGTATTTATCTACATCGGCCTGTGGATGCTTTCCGACGAAGGTCTAGCCTCATACCAGGATATTAAGAAGTCGATGGGGGTAGCGGTTCCCGCTTACGTGCTCCAGACCCACGCGGGGGATCCGCCAACCACGAGTGAAACGGTTACTATCGATGAAGGAACATTTAAAATCATTGACATGTGCCAGTTGGTAGATACAGTTGCATTCGAGCCAGATGTTCTGGAGGCACTGCTTCGACCTTGCGCCGACACTGCCCATGACAACTGCGAACTTGGACCCTGTAATTGTCATTATGATGCTCATTACATCTGGCTGGTCGACCCTGACAGCCTTAAAGTCTACTCAACGTGTGTGGGCGATGACTGCGCTGCCAACAATGAGGATGGCTATCAGGGCGTCTATCCCTGACGCGAATGCAAATAAGGCAGAGCTATCATGCCTGAATTTAAGATCGTGTCAGATTTTCGGCCTACCGGTGACCAGCCCCAGATAAAGTAGGATGGGTGCAACCCATCGAATTGTGCTAAAGGTGGGTTATGCTACGCTTCACCCACCCTACAGTCTGTATGATTTTGGATTTTGAGAATTAGATTTTTGAATTTGTTTGGAATTTCCCCAATTTTAGATAAATGAAAGCCCCATGCAGAAAAACTCCCCTGTGGTCTATATTTGGATGAGATAAAGTAGGATGGGTGCAACCCATCGAATTGTTCTGCCTGTCGCATACCAAGCCCAGGCGGTGGAGGCCTTTAAGCAATGAGAGTAACAATTATTGACCACGCAAGAGACCGAATGCGGGAAAGGGGAGCAACCGAAGACGAGGTTATGGCGACACTGAGTAAGGGGACGGAGTTGAGAGCAGCAGGGGGCAGAAAGGTAAAAGAATTGGTTTTCTCCTTTAATGCCGTGTGGCAGGGAAAGCCTTATCCCCAGAAAAAGCTCAGAGTAATCTATATGGAGCAAGATAATGACATCATCGCAATTACGGTGTATACTTACTTCGGGAAATGGGAGTAGGACAAATGAGAATCTCGTATGATACTAAACTCGATATACTTTACTTGAAATTCACTGAGGGCTTTAATCAAGTAGCTAACCAAAATCTCACCGATGATATAGCAATTGATCGCGATGAAAAGGGAAAGATTGTAGGGATGGAATTTCTTTCCGCCTCCAGATATTTCGACCTCAGCAGCCTCTTACCGGTAACTGTAGAGAGAGCATAGCTTCACTACAGTAGGGTAACCGCGATGCCACTCTTCAGGATCATCTCTGACTTCAGGCCTACCGGTGACCAGCCCCAGGCGGTGGACAGGCTGGTGGAGGGGTTGGAGCGCGGCTATAAGCACCAGACGCTCCTGGGCGTGACCGGCAGCGGCAAGACCTTCACCATGGCCAACATCATCGAGAGGGTAAACCGCCCCACCCTGGTCATGTCCCACAACAAGACCCTCGCCGCCCAGCTCGCCACCGAGCTTAAGGAGTCCTTCCCCGATAACGCTGTGGAGTACTTCGTCAGCTACTACG
>JAGMCC010000165.1 GCA_023129355.1 Dehalococcoidia bacterium
GGGGCTGCCACAATATAAACCTGGTCACCCCCACCCATGTCGTCCCGCACATATTGGAGGCGCTCGAGATCGCTGCGGGATTGGGTCTATCCATTCCTGTCGTCTACAACTGTGGCGGCTACGAGTCAGTGGAAACCCTGGAGCTGCTCGATGGCATTGTCGATATTTACATGCCCGATATGAAGTATTCCGATGAGCGAAATGCCCGCAGGTTTTCTGGGGTCAAGGACTACCCCGCAGTGAACCATGCGGCGGTAAAGGAGATGCATCGCCAGGTTGGCGACCTCCAGATAGACGAGCGAGGTGTGGCCAGGCGGGGCCTCCTTATTCGGCATCTCGTTTTGCCCAACGGGATCGCGGGAACCGAGGGGGTAGTCCGCTTCATCGCCGAGGAGATCTCACCAGATACCTATCTGAATGTAATGGCACAGTATTACCCCGCTCGTTATGCCTTTAAGATCCCCGTCCTTTCGCGGCCTCTGCGAAGGGAGGAGTTTTTAGAGGCGGTGAACCTCGCCCGAGAGCATGGGCTGGAGAGGCTGGATGGGGTGAGGCCCCGCTCCCTGGCAATATAAAAAGGTTGACGGATGACGCAACGGGCAGCTCTCCACGCCACAATTTATGGTGTTGTTCAGACGGTGAACTTTCGCCATTTTGTGCTGCGCCACGCCCAGGAGCTGGGGCTCACCGGCTACGTAAGAAACCTCTCTCGTGAGCGGGCGGTGGAGGTGATTGCTGAGGGAGAGCGGGAGAAACTGGAGCAACTCTTAAGGCAGATGGAGGTGGGACCGCGCATGGCGAGGGTGAAGAGGGTTCAGGTGGACTGGTCGGAGTACAGCGGAGCCTACAGCCGCTTCCGGATAGGATCTTAAGCGACCTTCTTTCGCACCGCGACCTCAAGGCTCTTTACCTCAGCCACTCCCTTAAGCGTCGATACCATGCCCAAAAGGGCATTGGCGATGATTTGCTTGGCGAAGTGGTTGAGCGTGACCGGAGAGCCGTTTATAAAGAGCACTGTCTCATCTCCCCTCTTACCGATGATCCGCTCCTTTATAAAGTCGGCGATCCCTGAAATATCATCCGGGGAGAACTGGGGGCGGTCAACCTCAAGGGTCTCGTTGGTGATGATGGCCTTCAGTTCCTTGGGGGCACAGCGGAGACCTTTTTTCAGTTCGCTGCGGTGCACCTCGATCTTGGGTACATGTGCCTCATGAAATCCCTCGACGAGCACTAGGTCGAAATCCTCTCCCAGCAGGCGTAGCACCCCCTCAATGGAGTCATTGTTGTCCTGGGGTTTGATGAGGGCTATCTTCTGCGGCGAGCTGATGGCCACTGCGTCGCTTCCTGCCTCGGCGTAGCGCCAGGTGTCCTTCCCCGGCCTATCCATTTCGAAGTCCTCGACGGTATGCTTCACCACGGCAACGCGGTACCCCCGTTCCCTGAACTCGCCAATGAGGCGCTCCACCAGCATGGTCTTACCGGACTTTGCCTGGCCCACTATAGAAACGATAGGAAGCATTTTTTCGACCTCTCTTTCCCGTAATCCCTTTTGGTTTTGTTGCGCTTATTCCTCGCTCCAGTCAAGCATAAGTACCTTAACTATCTCCCCTTCTTCAACTGCCTCCACATCCTCGGGGACAATCACCAGCCCGTTGGCGCGGGACATAGAGGTGAGGATTCCGGAGCCCTGGGGCCCGGCGATGCGGGCAAGGTAGCGATTGCCCTCACGGCTCACTATTGCCCGGGCGAAGATGCGGCGACCATCGGTGTTTTTGATATGTCCCTCGAGAGTCGCTTCGATCATGGGCTTGGAGAGATTCTTTTTCCCCATCATCTTGAGGATGGCAGGTCGGGCGAAAAGCTCGAAGGTGATCATGGAACTCACCGGATTTCCCGGCAGCCCCAGATGGGGCACCCCCTTGATCATGCCGAAAGCCAGGGGCTTTCCGGGCTTCATCCTCACTGTCCAGAAAGAGACCTCCCCCTGCTCTGCCAGCACATCCTTCACCAGGTCGTAGTTACCCATGGAGACCCCTCCGGAGGTGAGCAACAAATCTGCGGATAGAGCCTCTTTTATCTTGTCCTTGATATCCTTAACGCGATCCCTGGCGATGCCTAGAATCTGGGGGATGCCCCCATAGCGCAGCACCTGTGCCGCAACGCTGAAGCTGTTGCTGTTATAGATCTTCCCCTCGGGGAGAGGCTGGCCCAGCGCTGCCAGCTCGTCGCCGGTGGCGATGATAGCGACCACGGGGCGACGAATCACCCAGGTGGTTTCCTTCCCTAGTGAGGCGATCACCCCGATCTCCGCTGGGCGAAGAACCGCCCCCCTTTTTAGGACCAACTGTCCGCGAGCGATGTCCTCGCCGGCGCGGCGCACGTTTTGTCCCTTCGTTACCTGGTGGAGTATACCGATTTGAAATGGGGGGCGCTCACGGCGCAGTGCCTCATCGGTGTCCTCGAATTGCACCACGCTATCAGCGCCCCGGGGGATGGGCGCCCCGGTCATGATGCGCAGGGCGCTGAGCGCCCCAACTTCCTCTTTCGGTATATCGCCAGCCTTGACCTCGCCGATGACATTGAGGAAGACGGGTGACGAAGGAGTGGCGCCAACAACATCTTCCGCCCTTACGGCATAGCCATCCATGGCGGAATTATCCCGCGGGGGGACGTCGATGGAAGAGTATACGTCCTCATCGAGCACCTGCCCCAAGCACTGGAGGATTGGCTTCTCCTCCCGGTCAAGCACCGAGACGCAACTGAGGACCTTCTCCAGGGCTTCTTCCACGCTGATCATGATGATTCCAGGAGTCTCCTTGCCCGTTCCAGATCGGCTTCAGAGTTGATATTGAAAAAGCTAAGGTGCCGGGGGTCGAATCTTTCGATCTCCGCGTTATCAACGTATCGCACCTTGAGCTCTGGCAGTAAGTCAGAAACCTTGAGCCTCCCTTCACGTAGATATGCTTCGATGGGTGCCAGACAGTTCTTGGAATAGACAGAGTGGAGCGGCTCCACCCCCTCATCGACTCTGGGGATGACGACATCGAAGCCGGGGGAGAGCTCCATAATATAGCGAAGGAGGTCGATGTTCAAAAAAGGCATGTCGCAG
>JAGMCC010000166.1 GCA_023129355.1 Dehalococcoidia bacterium
GGTAAGAGGGAAACTCAGGTTCGCTTATCGGCATCAACAATCTTCACGAAGCGGCGCTTGCCCACCTTGATTATGCTGCCGTCTTGAATCCACACGCCAGGTTCGCCAATAACCTTCTCACCATTAACCTCGACTGCCCCTTGTGCCAGCAGTCGCCTTGCCTCAGCTCGGGTATCTGCAACCCCAATTAAGACAAGAAAACGGGTAAAAGGAAGCCTTGTGAGGAACATGTCTTTTCTTCCTGGATAAAATATAGTATCTTTCGAGCCTAACACTTCTGGCAGACTTGAGAAGGGTGAGCGAAACTCCCGAATCCCCTCTGGCACCTCCCGCTTCTGCACCGTTTTCTCAAAATGTTTCTCCGCGTCCTGAGCAGCCTTAGGGTCGTGGAACTGCTCCACTATCTCGCGGGCCAATCGCTTCTTTAAGACCATCGGGTTTACCGAATCGTTCTCAAGCCCTTTTCGGAACTCCGCAAGCTCTTCATCCGAAACATCGGTAAGAAGCTCGAAGTAGTCCATCATGAGGTCGTCGGGGATGCTCATCACCTTTCCATATATCTCATTGGGAGACTCATCGATGGCGATGTAGTTCCCCAGGCTTTTTGACATCTTCATGCTGCCGTCGGTGCCCACAAGCAAGGGGACCAGGAAGACCTGCTGGGGGGGCTGCCCCGTCATCTGCTGAAGCTCCCGCCCCACCAGGCAATTGAACTTCTGGTCGGTGCCCCCAAACTCCACATCAGCCTCGATTTCGACGGAGTCATAGGCCTGAAGCAAGGGATAGAGAAACTCGGTGATGGCGATGGGGCGGCCTGAGGCATACCTTTTGGAGAAGTCGTCCCGTTGAAGCATCTGGGCCACGGTGAATTTGCTGGCAAGCCCAATGACATCGCCAAGATTGAACTTCCCAAACCACTCGCTCTGCCAGACGACCCTGGTCTTTTCCCGTTCGACCACCTTGAAGAACTGCTTCATATAGGTCTCGGCGTTGGCGCGCACCTCTTCGGGGGAGAGCATGGGGCGGGTCTGCGACTCTCCGCTGGGGTCGCCGATCTGAGCGGTCCAGTCACCGACGATCAGGATGACCTGATGCCCCAGCTCCTGAAACTGGCGTAGCTTCCTCAGCCCCACCACATGCCCCAGGTGGATGTCAGGGCAGCTGGGGTCAAAACCCTGCTTGAGGCGAAGCTTTCGCCCTGACTCCAGGAGCTTTGCCAACTCCTCTTCAATGATAATCTCGGCGACCCCTCTTTTCAGTAGACGCCTGTATGGCTCAGTAGCAGGTATCTTCCCCATGGCTCCGTTCTTTCGATCTTCCCCTCTAAAGCGTTTTGGGCGTTTAAACGGTTTGAACGTCTGCCGGCTCAGGAGCGCGTAAGCAATGACCTCGCCTGCGCCACGTCCTTAACCATCTGAGCCTTCAGCTCCTCGGCGCTAGAGAACTTCTCTTCGCCACGCAGCCGCTCCACCAGCTCGATCTTAAGCTCCTGCCTATAGAGATCACCCTCGAAATCGAGGAGGTGAGCCTCGACAAGGCGCTGACCGCCGCCGAAGGTGGGGCGAAGGCCGATATTTATTATCGCATGATAAACCGTTTCGCTGTCCGCCTTGCGGGCCGTTTTACGAGCCCGCCCTTGTGCAGCGGGGCGGACTCCGATACTTCGTTCGGAGGAGAAGGCATGGGCGGCATAGACCCCATCAGCGGGCAGGGCTTGCTCCTGGTCCGGGACGAGGTTTGCTGTCGGAAAGCCTAAGCTTTTACCTCGCGCGTCGCCCTTTGATACCTGTCCGGTCAGGGTGAAGCGTCGTCCCAAGAGTTCACTTACCTTCATCACATCGCCTCGGGATAGCGCCCCACGAATCGCCGTGCTGCTCACCACCTCACCCTGCCACACCCTGGGCGGCACCACCTCAACAGAGAAATCGAGCTCCTCACCCAGCGTCTCAAGTGCCTGGGCATCTCCCTCTCTCCCCTTGCCCAGGGCGAAGTCGGGCCCGATCACCAGTCCCCGCATCCTGAGGTAGCGCTTAAGCAGCGCGATGAATTCTCTGGCACTAAGCTGAGAAAGCTCAGGGGTGAAGGATAGGGTAACGGTATGTGCCACACCGAGGCTTTCCAGGAGTCTAATCCGTTCCGGAAGGGTGGTCAAGCAGGTGATATTGGACTGCGGCGAGAACACCAGGCGGGGATGGTGCTGAAAGGTTACCACCCCGCTCACCAGGCCCTCCGCAGCGGCCTTTTCCTTGAGCTTTGCAATAAGAAACTGGTGACCTAAATGAACCCCATCGAAAACCCCGATAGTGAGCGCCGTGTCCCCCTCTGGCACTGCCCTGGACAGCTCTTCTTCAACGAGCATATTTTCCCTCAGATTTGATAGCTAATGATGCGCAGAAATGCCTCCACCACCTCAGGATCCAATCACCATCAGGCCATTTTGCGTCCCACTGAGGCTGCTACCGGAACAACCTGCGCCATGAGTTGCTGGAAGTTATCGAAGGTGAGCGACTGAGCGCCATCCTTGAGGGCTTGGTCCGGGCTGGGGTGAACCTCGATCATCAACCCATCAGCGCCGGCAGCCACTGCGGCCAGGGACAGGGGGGTGACAAGGTGCCATTTGCCGGTACCATGGCTGGGGTCGGCGATGATGGGCAGGTGGCTCAGCTTCTTGATAATGGGGATGGCACTAATATCCATGGTATTTCTGGTGTAGGTTTCGAAGGTCCTGATCCCCCGCTCACAGAGCATCACCTGGCGATTGCCCTGGACGAGGATGTATTCTGCAGAGAGCAGCCACTCCTGAATGGTGGCCGACATTCCCCTTTTAAGCATCACCGGCTTCTGGGTCTTGCCCACCTCATCAAGGAGGATGAAGTTCTGCATGTTGCGCGTCCCCACCTGAAGGATGTCAGCGTAGCGTGAGACTAGCTCGACATCCTGTGGGGTCATCACCTCGGTGATAACGGGCATCCCGGTCTCCTTGCTGGCCTGCGCCAGGAGCTCGAGCCCGTTCTTGCCCAGCCCGCGAAAGCTATAAGGGGAGGTTGATGGTTTGAAAGCGCCACCGCGCAGGATACTGGCTCCAGACTCTTTTACTGCCTTGGCCA
>JAGMCC010000167.1 GCA_023129355.1 Dehalococcoidia bacterium
AAACAGCACCGATCCGTACAGCAGGCGGATGCTCCCCGGTGAATGCCCGGGGGTGTGGATCACTTCAAGCGGCCCAATATTTTGCCCGTCCTCTAGCAGGGTGTCTATCTCCGGCAGCTCAAGCCTTCTATAAAGACTGGAGAGCAGTGCCTTCCATCGGGGGCGGCGCGGCACGCGTCTCAGCAAACAGTCTACATCTGCAGGATGCATGCAGACCTCAGCCCCGGTCAAGCGCTGAAGCTGCGCTGCGCTTCCTACATGGTCTACATCGTGATGGGTGAGGATAATCCACTTGAGGTCCTCAGGGTCGTAGCCCAGATTTGCTAAGTAAGCGACAACTTTCCTGGACTGCCCGGGTATACCGGTATCAATCAGGGCGAGGGAGGGCCTGGTTACCAGATAGCAGTTGCAGCCCCGAACACCTTCAATAAGATGAACGCCGCTCCATATCTCCATCTTTATCCCTGATCGCCAGCTTATTAACCACTTCCCTCACCCCTTTAACACCCCGAGTCACCTTTGACGCCTCATCCCTGACCCTATCATACGCTACCTCCCCCTCGAGGTACGCCACCCCGTGCAAGCACCTGACTAAGATACTCTGTCCTCCGGTGGTGGCATCCTCTGCTAACCGTCTAGCTATTTGGGTTTCAAGGTCAGGATCGGCGATGAGCTTGCTCTTGACCTCCAGCACACCTGGTACCGAGGCAGCGATTTCTTCAGCCTTCATTTTGTTGATGCGAGATGCAACGTTGCCCCTGAGTTGGACCACGCGGTGCTCTGTTCTGACATGGATGAACGCGTGTTCAACAGATTCCAGAGGCCCGTAGTGAGAAAAAGCACCCTCTACCCTTGCAGTGATCTCGCCGTTGGACCGCTACCTTCCTGCGCTACCAATTCGCCTCAACCACGCCAGCAATAGCTAGCTCCAGAAACGCCCTGGTTAGACGGGAGCATCAGAGAGCCTACTGCATTAAGACCCTCTGATGCTCCGCCATTAACCCTATTTCCTGATTCCCCCAGGCAGCCCAAGAAATTTTTTAAACAAATCTTTCGCCTTATCAATCCACCTTGTCAGGGAAATCACCTCCTTCCAAGCAAATTTTTGACCAAATCTTTAACCTTATCAATCCACCTTGTCACGGAAATCACTTCCCTCCACGCACTTTTTTGACCAAACCCTTCGCCCTGTCAATCAACTTTGCCACGTAAATCACCTCCCTCCTCTTCAAAATGACCTTTTCCTCATTGCCATTCTCGCTGGCCAGAGAGCGGTCTGCGTGCGCGATGAGCACGTCCACCAGCGTCCGTACGGCCAAGAGCACCTCCCTCCACGCAGCCCTGACATGTTTGCCAGTCTCCTCTGGCACCGCGGCCCTGGGCACCTTTACACTGAGGTGTAGGATCTTAGAATCCTCTCCCCGATGCCACTCATACCCCACCCTTTTCACCTTCTGTTCAAGCATTCGTCTCACCTCCTTTAAAAACGAAAGAAACGGAACATTCCGTTAAAATTTTTAGCTTAGACGCGATGAAGAGCCTTCACCACATCCTGCGCATATTCACGTAGGTCCTCCAGTTTCTCAGGGTCCAGTTCCTCAAGAGCTATCTCATACTTCCTGACATACTCATAAAGCTGATCAATGACTCGCATAGACGCCGTATCCATCTGCACCATGCCGGCAACCAGTCCAGCGGCCAGGCTCATTCCCATCTTGGTGGCGGGTGTTCCCAGATGCCTGGCTAATGGGCTTTGCGGCCCAAGGCTTTGTTTCATTTCATCAAGGCTGAGGAGAAGCGCTGTGAGGGCCTCCGCACATATTGCCAGCGGAGACCGCGCTTTCTGAATCATGTTCATCACCTCATGCAGCACACCATTACGAACAGAGGCATTCCCATGTCGCAGTCTATCCAGCACCTGCGCTCTTATCTGCTCCCACTCTTCTCTTTCCTCCGCTGCCTCATCAACTGACTGGGAGAAGATCTCCTCTGCCATTGCAGTTGGCCAGAAACGAACGTGAGACCGGCCTGGACTTGGGCTCTCTTTGGGCAAGACATACTCCGATATGACAAGCCCTTTCCTCTCCAGAAGACGCAGCATGTCATAGGCGCTTGACTTCCCCAATCCCATTATCCGAGCCACCTCTGTATAGTGCAGTGGCTTGCGCGCTTCTTGATATAGATCAAGAAGATTTCTGAGAAATGACTTCTGCCTGAAAGTAATCTTCATAGACTTAACTATTTAACCTCTATCCTTCTATAATTCCGAATAAAACGGAACATCCATAAAAATAATAACATCATTTCTGATGTTTGTCAATAGATGCTAAGTTGCGAAAAAACCAAAAACAACATAAACTAATAGTATCCAGCGGAGGTGGTCATATGTTAGAGGTGGAAGATTTAACCGTAGAGGTTGAGGGCAGAGAGATAATTCATGACGTTAGCTTCAATATCGACATTGGGGAGACACTAGCTCTATTCGGTCCCAACGCCAGCGGCAAGACTACTCTGCTCATGGCGATAATGGGCTTCCCCCGCTATGAGGTAACCAGGGGACGCATCCTCTTCAATGGGGAGGATATAACCCATTTGCCGGTGGATGAGCGTTCCCGGATGGGTATCGGCATCCTCTTCCAGCGTCCCCCCGTGGTGCGCGGCGTGAGGATGAGGGAGATGGTGCGGGCTTGCCTGGGCAGCAGGGAAGACGGCGCCGTTATCGAGCAACTGGCTCAGCGGGCAAATATGGTTGAGCTCCTCGATCGAGAGGTGAACTATGGGTTTTCCGGCGGTGAGGTTAAGCGCTCGGAGCTACTCCAGCTAATCGCCCAGAGCCCGGAATTCGTCCTGCTCGATGAGCCCGATTCCGGGGTCGACCTGGTAAACATCTCACTAGTCGGGGAGATGATTAACGGTCTCTTGCAGAAGGACCGGATGCGCAATAGAACCAGCTCCGGCCTGATCATCACCCACACCGGACACATCCTGGACTATGTCAATGCCGACCGGGCCTGTGTCCTGCTCAATGGCGGCATCTGGTGTCGCGGAAATCCGCAGGAGATTCTGGCCAGCATAAAGAGTCATGGCTATGAGGG
>JAGMCC010000168.1 GCA_023129355.1 Dehalococcoidia bacterium
CAGGAGGATCCCACCTTCATAACCCGTTATGATGAAGAAACGGGGCAAACGATCATTTCAGGGATGGGTGAGCTCCACCTCGAGGTGATCGTAGACCGGCTGCTCCGTGAGTTCCAGGTGGGGGCAAATGTGGGCAGGCCCCGGGTTGCCTATAGAGAGACCATCACCGTGCCAGTAAAGGTTGAGGGGAGGTTCATCAAACAGACTGGGGGCAGGGGGCAATATGGGCATGTCCGGATTGAGCTTCAGCCCGATAAGCGGGGGAGCGGATTTGAGTTTGTGAACGGAATTAAAGGCGGTATTATCCCCAAGCAATACATTACCCCTGTGGAGAGCGGGGTCAGAGAGGCTATGGAGGGTGGTGTTTTAGCGGGCTACCCTCTGGTGGATATTAAGGTTACCCTTTATGATGGAAGCTTTCATGAGGTTGATTCCTCTGAGCTAGCCTTCAAGATCGCCGCCGCCATGGCGCTGAAGGATGGTGTGAAGAGGGCCAAGCCTATCCTTCTTGAGCCGGTCATGAAATTGGAGGTCGTTACCCCTGAAGGATTCATCGGTGACATCCTTGGAGACCTCAACTCACGGCGGGGTCAGGTCGCGAGCATCGACAGTCGTGGTAACACAAAGATAATTCGCTGCTTCATCCCTCTTGCCGAGACCTTTGGATATGCTACCGATCTCAGGTCGATGAGCCAGGGGAGGGCAACCTTCGCTATGGAGTTTCATCGCTATGAGGAGTTGCCCCAAGATTTGGCAGAGCAACTCGTTGTAAAAGTGGGAGGAGTGACCTGATGCCCAAGCAGAAGATTCGCATAAAACTCAGGGCTTTCGATCATCGGATACTAGATCAATCGGCAGGGCAGATTGTGGAGGCCGCGGAGCAGACCGGGGCTAAGGTGGTGGGGCCAGTCCCGCTGCCCACACGCATTAAAAAGTTCTGTGTTATCCGCTCCCCCCATGTGGACAAGGACTCCAGGGAGCAGTTTGAGATTCGCACTCACAAGCGACTGATCGATATCCTGGAGCCCTCTTCTAGGACCATCGATATCCTGACGCGGCTGGATTTGCCGGCAGGGGTTGATATAGAGATCAAGCTTTAGAAGTTCGAAAGAGCGAGTCAATAGAGAACAAGGCCATAAAAGTGGGAAAAAGTGAGTGAGTAGAAAGCAAGGGAGCGGATAGTTCGAAAAGATGATCGAAGGAATTATAGGGCGAAAGATCGGGATGACCCAGGTTTTTGGGGAGGATAGAACGGTGGCTCAGGTTACCGCCATCGCCGCCGGGCCTTGCTTGGTGACCCAGGTTAAACGCACGGAAAAGGAGGGCTACGATGCCATCCAGCTTGGCTTTGGCGAGGCGAAGCGACTCAACTCCCCGGAGAAGGGGCATCTCAAGAAGTTGGGTATGTTTAAGCACCTCAGGGAGTTTGCAGCAGCGGATGTTGCCTCCATCCAGGTAGGGCAGGTAGTGGATGTGAGCATATTCAAGCCTGGCGATCTCGTCGATATCACCGGAATCTCCAAGGGGAAGGGCTTTGCCGGGGTGGTGAAGCGTCATCACTTCGCTGGAGGCCCCAAGACACATGGTCAATCCGACCGCCATCGCGCACCGGGCTCCATAGGGGCAACCACTACCCCGGGTAGGGTGTTAAAGGGGATGAGGATGGCGGGTCATATGGGGAATGAGCGGGTGACAGTGAGTCACCTCAAGGTGATCGAGGCGGATGCGGAGCGAAACCTGCTCCTAGTTCGAGGGGCGGTGCCCGGCGCCAGAAACGGGCTAGTTACCATCAGGAAATCGACTGGCCAAGGGGAAAATATTGTTTAGATTCGCTGTTTCCAACGCCTTCAGAAGAAAGGGGATCGCCATTTTCGCCATCCTGGGGACTGCCTTGGGCATTGCCCTGATGACGGTGTTGCTTAGCATCAGCGAGGGCATGGACAAGCAAATGAACGAGATGATGGACGAACTGGCAGCGAGTATCGCTGTTTACCCCAAGGCTGCACCCTTGGGGTTTATGATGCCCAGCCCCATAGGCCTACCGATTTCATATGTAGATGAGATAGAGACGATAGAAAACGTGGATAGAGTGAGCCCGCAGATGACGGTATTCGTCCCCACCGAGGATTATGACTTCGGTGACCCTATGGGTACACTTTTGAGGGGTATGGATTTAGAGCGCGAGATAGAGGAGGACGACCCAGTCGCGCCGGGTAATATCATTAAGGGAGAACCCTTAACAACAGCCAGTGAGAATGAGATCGTCATCGGTACCTTGGCTGCCTTGGCTGCCAGGGGAGGGGATTACGCTAAAGTCGGCGGCATCATGGAGATGCTTGTATTGGGTAGCGGTAACGCTACTATCACGCTCACCGTGGTAGGCATATTCGAGACCAGTAACACCATGTATGATTATAGCATCTATACCGACATAGATACTGCGAGGAGCCTGACCCCGACCATCGCCGCGGATGAGGTGAATTTCATTGGTGTCACGGCTACCGGTACGAAATATGTAAGCGGTGTCGCAGAAGAAATAGACGCGATGTTTGAGAATAGGGACGTTCCAGTCAGCACCACTGTGGCTAAAGAAATGCTGGAGAGCTTCACGGAAATGATGGGTACCTTCGAGAGCTTCCTGTGGATCATTTCTCTAGTTGCAGCGATAGCTGGCGGGGTCTCCATATTCATCGTTATGCTTATCTCGGTGATCGAGAGGACGAAGGAGTTCGGCATCCTGAAGGCATCCGGCTGGTCCAATAGGAACATCATCAGCTCAGTGGTGGTTCAATCGATCACCATCGGCCTGCTGGGCGCTGCCGTCGGGCTCGCCATCGGATATGGGGGGGGGCAGGGCATCGATGCCTACATTCGAATGGACGTCGCTGTTGTTACGTGGAGGCTGGTGGCTATGATAGGTGTATTCGGGATAATTGTTGGGGTGGTAGGTGGAATCTACCCCGCACTGAGGGCGGCGCGGGTGAGCCCCATAGAAAGCCTGAGGGCTTTATAGGTGAGTGACATGAATGAGCATCAAAATGGACCTGAGGACCAACTGAAAACCATTATAGTTACC
>JAGMCC010000169.1 GCA_023129355.1 Dehalococcoidia bacterium
TGTCCTATCCTGTTCCAGAAAATCCCTCAGTTCGCTGTATGTAGGGTTTCTCAGGGTATATCCGTTACCTGCCCCCGCGATGCAGCCCACCTCATACCCTTCTTGATAGCCATAACGGTAGCCGTCATAGTCGCCGAGGGTATACCCTACATAACCAGCAGCGAAAACAAGGAGTAACCCACCTAGCGCGATCATCATCCATATCTCAGTTAGTCTACTCATCCTTGTGGCGAACTCAAGCAATGGGTTGAAGCCAGGATGATGGAGGAGTATCATAGGAGAAATAATATCGGGAGGCTTCTTGCTTGAACTTTTCGAAATATTCTATCCAGCTCGCCCCTCATAATAAGCGAGGGCTCAAACTGAAAAATCCGGTGATGGCGGCATCGGGGACCATTGGCTATGGCACGGAATATGCCGAATTGGTTGACATCGAGAGGCTGGGAGCTATCGTCACCAAGGGGACCACCCTGAGCCCCTGCCCTGGCAACCCTCAGCCACGCCTTGTCGAGACCGCCTCGGGGCTGCTCAATTCAGTAGGGCTGCAAAATATCGGCATCGATGCCCTGATCGCAGAGAAGGCGCCCATCTGGGCCACCTGGCGGGTCCCGGTGATCGTTAACATTGCCGGGGAAAGAATCGAGGACTACACCGAGCTAGCCCGCAGGCTCGATGGGGTCGCTGGGGTCAGCGGCATCGAGGTAAATATAAGCTGTCCCAATGTCGCCCGGGGGGGGATGGAGTTTGGCGTAAGCCCTGAGGCTGCCGCTGAGGTAACCGGGGCGGTAAAAGAGTGCACCACCCTCCCTGTTATCGTCAAGTTGACCCCCAATGTAACCGACATCGCCCAACTCGCCCGCGCTGTTGAGGAGGCGGGGGCCGATGCCATATCCTTGATTAATACGCTGCGCGGCATGGCTATCGACATCACGGTGAAAAGACCCTTTCTGGGAGGCATCACTGGAGGGCTCTCGGGGCCTGCCATCAAGCCTATTGCCTTATATATGGTTTATCAGGTTTCCCAAGCGGTTGCGGTCCCGATCGTCGGCTGTGGCGGCGTCGCCTCCGCAACCGACGCCATTGAGTTCATCATGGCTGGGGCTAGCGCGGTGCAGATCGGCACCGCCACCATGATTAACCCCAACGCCCCTATTGAGGCTCTCGATGGCATCACGCTCTTCATGGAGCGGGAAGGGGTGAAGGACATCGCCCAGCTGATTGGCGTGGCGAAAGCTCCTTGACAAGTTAATTAGTGCTATGATACTTTGTCCGAATGAGTCAGGAAGGGTAAGTTGAGAAGCGATATTGCGAAGAAGGGTGTAGAGCGAGCCCCACACCGTTCGCTGCTGCGGGCAATGGGGCTAACCGATCGGGAGCTGGGTCAGCCCTTTATCGGTGTAGTAAACAGCTTCAGCGAGGTGATTCCGGGGCACATCCACCTCAATTCGATTGCCGCAGCGGTGAAGGATGGGGTGAGAAGCGCCGGTGGCACCCCTTTTGAGGTGAACACCATCGGCGTTTGCGACGGGATCGCCATGGGGCACTCGGGGATGAAGTATAGCCTGCCCAGCCGCGAGCTTATCGCAGACTCGGTGGAGATCGTGGCTCAAGCTCATGCCTTCGATGCCCTGGTTTTCGTCACTAACTGCGACAAGATCGTGCCGGGGATGCTGATGGCGGCGGTGAGGCTAAATATCCCCGCCATCTTCATCAGTGGTGGACCCATGCTCGCCGGGAGATTGGGAGGAACCAAACTCGATGTGAGCACCATGTTCATGGCGGTTGGCAGGGTGAATGCAGGTAGGATGAGCGAAACAGAACTTGACGAGCTTGAGCGGGTTGCCTGTCCCGGCTGCGGGAGCTGTGCCGGGATGTTTACCGCCAACACCATGAACTGCCTCACCGAGGCGCTGGGAATGTCGCTGCCAGGTAGCGGCACCATCCCCGCCGTTGATGCGCGGCGCATCGGCCTGGCCCGGGAGGCGGGAAGGCAGATTATGGAGCTCCTCACCGGGGACATATGCCCTCGAGACATTATTACAAGGGAGGCGGTCCAGAATGCCTTTATGGTGGACATGGCACTGGGGGGGAGCACCAACTCGGTACTGCATCTCATCGCCATCGCCCACGAGGCGGGGATCGATTTTCCTCTTGTAGAGGTTAACCAGATAAGCGAGAAGACCCCGCACCTGGCTAAGTTGAGCCCGGCCGGGGATTACCGTATCGAGGACCTGGACCTTGCCGGTGGCATCGGGGCGGTGATGAAGGAGATTGAGGGACTGCTCAATATGGGGGTGAAGAGGGCATCGGGCAAGTCGCTGAGAGAGGAGCTGTCAGTGGCGAGGGTTCGTGATCGAGATGTCATTCGTCCCCTCTCCCAGCCTCACTCTCCCACGGGGGGTCTCACCATCCTTTTCGGCAATCTGGCACCGGAGGGGGCGGTAGTGAAGAGCGCATCTGTATCACCGAGCATGATGTCATATAAGGGAGAGGCGCGGGTTTTCAACTCCGAGGAAGATGCCACCGAGGCTATTCTCAGTGGGTCCATTAAGCCAGGCGAGGTGGTGGTAATCCGCTACGAGGGGCCCAAAGGTGGGCCGGGGATGAGGGAGATGCTGGGCCCCACATCACTTATAAGCGGCATGGGACTGGATGATAAGGTAGCGCTGGTTACCGACGGTCGCTTTTCCGGGGCGACCAAGGGGGCCGCCATCGGTCATGTCTCCCCCGAGGCTGCCTCAGGAGGGCCGATCGCTGCCTTGAGGGATGGCGATGCGATTGCGATCGACATCCCCAATCGCAAGATCGATGTAGACCTGAGCGAGGAGGAGATAAAAGGGCGGCTTTCCCAGCTTCCCGAATTTGAGCCCAAGATAAAGACAGGCTATCTTTTGCGATATGCTGAGCAGGTGACCTCAGCAGGTAGAGGAGCGGTCTTCGAGAGATAGGGGGAAATATGAAGCTAAGTGGAGCGCAGATTCTTTGTGAAAGCCTCTTGAAGGAGGGGGTGGAGATCATGTTCGGCTTCCCTGGGGGGGCGCTATTGC
>JAGMCC010000017.1 GCA_023129355.1 Dehalococcoidia bacterium
AGGTCTTCGATGAGCTTGAAGGCGCGCACCCGGTCCTCCGTAGGCACTCCCTCTCTCCCCTTATAGTATTTCTCCAGGTACTTTCCTGTCACGGGATTTCTATAGTCCTTCTCAGTTGCCATCGTTCCCACCAGGCCACCGGCAGCATCCTGCATGTAATAGCGATGCTCGCCCAGCTTCTTGGCCGAGTACACCTTACCGGCAGCTACCGGCGAAGGACGGGGGACAAACACCCCGGAGTCATGCCTCCATCCCTCCACGGCTGCAGAAACCACGCAAGAGCGCAAGATCTCGGCGCTCATGGCCATTTCGCAGAGGCTATCAAATATATGGGGAGCATTGCCCACGCCGTTGTAATCCGCGATTAGTGCGGTTGCCCCAATAGAAAGGTCCATGTTGCCCGCGCGGCACATGCACTTATGCCAGAGATGAGATGCGCCAAGTATCGGCCCAAAAGTGATTACAGAGTCATACTCGCCACACATGAAGACCCGCTCCCAGGGCACGAACACGTCGTCGAAAACCATCATCGCCTCAACATGGCCGCCGAATTTCGAGCTTATAGGATTCTCCATCTCCTTGGGCTCATTAGGTGCGTAGCTGGGCCTGCATATGAAGGTTAGCCCTTCGGTGTCCACCGGGGTAAAGAAGCCCACATAATAGTCCTCCGGGAACTCCATCTCTATTACGCACAGCATATTGGTGTATGGAGACGCCGTGCTGTGGGCCTTGGCCCCTCTCACTACGATGCCGTCCTTTCTCTTTTCAACTACGTGTAGATACATGTCCGGGTCTGCCTGCTCGCCGGGGCCCTTGCTTCTATCCCCCTTGGGACTTACAAACCCTCCCCCGATGATCAAATCGTTCCTCTGGACCTCCTTGACAATTTCCTGAACATTACGGTGATAACTGGTGTTATGATTCTTGTCAATTTCATAACTGGTAGCCCATGCCGTATGCAGCACATCAGTGGTGATACACCTATAGTGGCAGGGACACGGGTAGTTTCCAAGCCCGCCCCACAGCCTAATCTTGGCCAGAGCATCCTGCTCATCCCGCATGAGGTGGGTCCAGCGGCTGATCTCCTCGTTGATAATGGGAGACATCACCGTCGCCATCTCTCGGTATTGTGGATCCTGCCCCAGCTCGTAGGTCACCGCCGCTGAGTTTATCCCAACTTTGAAAGCAGGGTGATCCACAATGTTTTCGATCTCTTCTCCCCCCAGGTAGACCTTTGGTTTTTGCCTCCTCAGGCTCTCAATGTATTCCTCCCGAGTCCGTAGTGCCATTTTTATCCCTCCTTTGCAATTACTCCTGCCAGGCACACCCTCGCGCCTAGGTACAGGTCTAACACATTCGAGTCAATCAGTCAGGGGAAATCTTGCCACATCGCCTCACTGCTCCGGTACACCCCCCACCCATCCCATATATACCGAAAAATACTTTATTTGAGAATCCTATCGACTATGGCGATCCACGCCGATTTATCGGCTACGCAGGCCACTACAGGTCGGAGCCTATGCTCCGCCCATCCATCCAAAGGGGTAACCACCGGAGGTAAAGTCTATTACTTTTGCGTACTATTGGCAATAGTGAGCAACAATGATCTAGTTCATACAGATAGTTGATACTTGGTATAGTGGATTTCGCTTTACTTATCATTGCTAGACGCTGCGATAATTCAATAAAATTGCAGACGGCAATGTTGCGCAGCCATTCTTTCAGAGCAGTGTAAGACAATGGGTTTAGCAAGATGAGTGTAATTTCGAGGAATTTGAATGGTGAGCGATCTAGATTTTAGCCCTTGATAGTGTGATCAGAAGTTATGGAGTCGCTGTTTTGTATCTACAGCGGGCTAAAAATGCGATTTCAGCACCTTACATTGGAGGGCAATGAAAGGGGGCTACCCCTCAGGATACGGCTTCAAATCCAGGCCTACCTGCCTAATACATACTTATAAGGGTCGACCTCTTCCCTAAGTATCCTCAATTCTTCTTCGGTGGGTGGCTTAGTCTCCGTGATATCAGGTGCCCTGAGCAGCTCAAAACCGCAGTTAAGCTGGATTTCCTCGAATGAATATCCGGGGTTAGTTGATATAACCCGCATGCGTTTGCTCTCGCGCTCAAAGTCCATGACCCCCATATTGGTAATTATCCTGTACGGACCTGCATCCAGGGGCAGCCCTGACTTGGCCCTCGAGTCCCCTCCTTCAAGCCAGCCTGGTGTTGTAATGAAATCCACCTTCTCCACAAAGCGCCTAGTGTCCTGAACTATCATGACTAGCATCCTCCAGCAAAATGATGCAAAGTCATTGGCCCCTCCACTCCCAGGGAACCTCACCTTTGGCTTGCTGTGATCAGCGCCTATGATAGTGGAGTTCAGGTTGCCATACATGTCGATCTGCGCACCACCCAAAAAGGTATAATCCACAAAACCCCTGCAGCATGTCTCCATGATATCGCACATGCTAGATGCCATAACAGCCTTGTAAAATGTCCTAGTGTCACCGACTGAAATAGGCATCTCCGGCAATTGCGGATCTACGCCGCCAGCCTCAAACATGATTACAAGGTTAGGTGAATGGGTCCTCTGAGCAAGCATGGCGGCAGCACAGGGTGCTCCTGTTCCGACTCCCACCGTGGCGCCATCCTCAAGTTCTCTTGCAGCCACACAGATCATAATCTCTATTATGTTATAGTCGGCCACTTTCCACCTCCTTGTGAAGCAGTAACTCCTTCTGCCTAAGCTCAGTGATCCTATGGATCCCGCCATTTCTCTGAATGTACTCGTAATGGTCAGGACAGTCATATATATTGCGATTCAGAAACTCCTGGAACTCCACCGGATCATCCTGCACCCTTAACCACTCCTGAATATGCTCCTCGTCAGAGAAGTACTCATACGGCATTGTACCTGGATATGCCCCATAGAGTACCTCACACACCGCATCAACGAGGTAGAATGGTATTACCGTGCTGGTGGGATCCCTACGGATCTCCTTATTGGGGATCAGCCGCTCCGTAGTGATAATCACGCGCTTCGAGGCTCTAGCAAGATCATCATCTGAAATCATAATTCCCCTAATCCTCGCATTCCCGTATATGTCAGCCTCATGCACGTGGATTACCGATATATCTGGATACAAGGCAGGCTGCAGCATTAAGCGCTTCCCGGTAAACGGGCACTCGGCAATCTTGCCCCCGCTGTACTTAAAGGTGTCGGTGCCGAGCATATTCCGCGTTGGTATGTATGGCACGCCCATAGCCGCAGCCTTGAGCCTGGCAGAAAGGCCGTAATTGGTCCACTCGCAGACCTCTACCTTTCCGCTCTGCATGTATTTCCTGGCACACTGAGATAGCCCCCTGGCTTCAAGCCCTACGACATAGGCGATGTCTACCCTATTGAAGGCCTCGCTGGCGGCTAGGATCTGGAAATCATGTGTAGATGTGTGACCAGCAAAACCCATGTTTTTTCTGCCTTGGCGGACTATCTCGTGGCATGCAGCGATAGGAGTCCTGTTAGCTCCAAATCCACCTATGGCCAGATAATCGCCATCGTGAACAAATTCCTCTGTGGCCTTTTTGAGGCTCATCAATTTGTTTGTCATCTTACGCGACTTCTTGCGGAAAAACTCCCTTGCCCTGTCCGGATCTGGATCAGTGAAAAGCCTCCCTCTACCCTCTTCTATTACAACCACGATACACACCTCCAAGATATTTCTATATTGTTTATTTTCATTGTCTTAATCTTAAGCAGGATAAATTATCCATAATGCAGGGACTGTATCTGACGAAATTAACCGTGAAAGCAATGCAGTATTATATGGAAAGCTAAACCACCCAAAACCATGGTGCTAAGCACCAGTGTGGAGGAGTGAAGCACGCTCGCAAACCCAGTTCGCAGACTACGCCCCAATTTTACACTAAATTTTACTAGCTCTAGCCAGGGACCGTGCCGTCCTGTCCAGCTTGAAGATGGTGGTAAACTCCATATTCTCGCTGATCCATAGCCTCTTCATGATAACAGCGTCGGTAAGGGAACCCTTATAGGCTAGTCCCTCGAGTAGGACTTTGGGATCTTTGCAGACCATCACAAAATCAGGTGCCTCCAGTACCTTCTCCTCGATCCTGATGTTGCCATCGTCAATCTCAATGGCGAACTGACCACCTGTGGTCTTAACCTGTATACTCCGCTTCCAGCCAGCAGTATCCTTACGGGCTCGCTCCGTCTCATTCATTTGCACTACGATATCCTGCATCGCATTGAGGGCATCTTTATAGGTAGCTACATCGTTTTCATCGGCCACGGGAAGCCCAGGTTCTACAGCAGCAGTCCAGTCTATCTCTGACTCTTGAAGCCCTTTCCTGGCGATCTGCTCTTTGGCCAGCTCTGAAGTTGGGACGCAGAAGATATCGATAATCTCCCCAACGCGATTGTCCCGGAACACAATCTTCACCTCGGTCCCTTTGGTGACCAGACCAGGTACTAAGATGCCCGTGGTGGTGTATACGATTATGCTCAGGGCTGTGTCGGCTCCTCTCAAGATCACTCTACCTCTACCGAAGGGAGCCATGTGCTGAAACATCGAGGTGGCGAAATATGTAATGGGCGGGGTGCTATTCATTACTCCCACCTGCTCCACTTCGACCAACTCTGTGAGCGCAAAATTACAATCCGGGCACCTGGTCATAAACGGGGGCACCCTCAAAATACCGCATTTGGTACACTTACAGCCCAGTACCTTCTTCTCGTCCCGCAGCGCGAGGAAGAACTGCGACAGCTCGCCCATGCTTCTCCGGTAGAAGGTGAACATCGCATCGTTCACCACCAGATAATCTTTACCAGCAATGGTTACTGTTTTGCGACTAACATCTGGTATGTATTCAGAAGGTATTACTTTCTTCTCCACCATGGCTAAATCCCCCTCGTTTTTATTCGTGTTCAAGAATCAAGCACGCAGCATATTGAGCAACAGTGCTACCGGTGCCATGGACGAGAGCCGCCCGGAGCTTCCTCTTGATAAGCTCACTCCTGGCGGACCAGGCTGACATTATATTGCTGGCACCGACAGCGTGCCCGCAGTAGATGAGCCCACCGCATGGGTTTACCAGTAGCCTGCCTCCCGGTGTCATGATCCCTTCCTCCACCAGGGCATCAGCCTGGCCTAAAGGCACGAAGCCGAACTCCGCCATACTGATCTCTAGCTGGTGAACGAAGGCATCGTGAAGCTCCACGATGTCTATTGCCTTGATCGGGTCTTCTATTCCGGCCATCTCATAGGCGCGGTGAGCACCCAGATAGTCGGACATGATTCGGGACATTACTTTCTGGTTCTTGCCGGCGAAGGAATGCTCATTGGCTTCCCCCACGCCCGTTATCCAGACTACAGGCTGACCGGTGTTTCTAGAAATAGCCTTGGCTGTCTCCTCCTCAGCAAAGATGAGGGCAGCAGCGCCCTCAGTATATACACAAATCTCCAGTTCCTTAAATGGGTAAACCACCAGTCTGGAGTTCATTACCTCTTCAGGGGTTACCTGATCAAATTGTCTCTGGGCGTAGGGATTGGTTCTCACCTGCTGGCTTAGCAGTGATGAAATCTGTGCAGTAACCTCCGGCTTAAGATCTCCCGGATGCTCGTCCATGTAGGCCAGGACCACCTCGGCGTAGCTGTCGGAAGCTGACCAGCCTATTTTCTGCTCGAAGAAACTGTCACCGGACCAGCCGATCGTCTTGATTACCTCAGGGGTAGCCGACATTGACTGAAAGTCGAAGCAGTCTGTTGCCTTCTCAACCCCCAAGACAAGGACGGTATTGAACCTCTCCGCTGCCACATAGGCGTGGGCGGCTGACATCGTGTAAGCGCCAGTAGCGCCGCCATTAGAGATACGGATGCCAAACTTGTCCTGGAGGCCTATTATGCCTTGCAGAGGGTGCTCGGGGATACAGGTCCTCTCAAAAATATCGTTGTAAATGCCGTAAAACGCAGCATCCACATCACTTGGTTCCAGCCCGGCATCCTGCATGGCGGTCATGGCGGCCATTTGGGCCAGCTCATAATAGGTCTTTTCTATCCATTGGCCCCTAAAAGGGGTGACTCCTGCGCCAACTATACCGACCTTTCTTGCCATAACAACCCTCCACGCAATTTTTGCTACTTACTACGTCTTGCAAGAAAATACAGTTTCTGGCATTTCGAGGGTTACCTTGTAACCCGGGCTTTCAATTCAATGAGATTGCTGAAATATTCTCAATCAACCCCCAAGTCCCCCCAATCTCGGGGGACTTATAAAGTTGCCCGATACATCGGGGCACCTCTTTTTCAGCAGTCTCTCAATATACGGTCCTTTTGATGATCAATATGCTATCGCGTTAGGCAAAGTCGTTAACTCCGACTTGTGGCACCAATGATGAACTAACCCTATCACCAGCCGGTGCATACCCATTTTCATCCTCGGTGATGCCGCTAGCAAGCGGCATGTTAGATTTACAAAGTTCATGGTGGCTGCCTCTACATTGGGTTATTGCGAGCCTATTAGCGCTAGCCATAGCTATTCGGACCCGGGATAGATAACAGCTAATATCTTGGTCTCGCTGCCGCCGACGCTTTTGACAAAATGAGGCTGGCTCGAATCATAGTAAAGCGCATCTCCAGGCCCGAGGAACTCAGTTTGAGCCCCGACTCGAACCATCATTTGTCCCTCCAGAACAAAAAGAAACTCCTGCCCATCGTGCGTAGAAGGCTCTTCGACATCGCTGGGTAACAGAGTTACCATAAAGGGCTCCATCGATCGGTTCGCCTTTTCCGGGGCGAGAGATTCGTAAGAGTAGCCGTACCGCTCACTCCTTCTTTCCCCGTGGCGGGAGATGGGAAGACGCTGGTCTGCCCTCACTATGGTCATAGGTTTATCGACCCCGGGAGAGACAAAGTAACCCATCTTCGTTTCCAGCGCTTTGCCTATCTTTATTAATTCGCCCAAGGGAGGAATCATTTTATTCGATTCCACACGCTTCAAAGTATCCATATCTATGCCCGTCCGGCTGTTAAGATCCTGAAGGGTCAGACCGCGCATTTCGCGAGCATTCCTGACCCGATCGCCGAGAAGTTCTCCTTCCTTGGGCCTGACGGCAAGGCGTTCCACCTGAGATGAGTCTGTCAGAAAGTCATCAGACCCTGTGAACCCACGTTGGGACGATTTTGATCTGCCACGGGCGCTTGCGCGCTTCACCTTCTTCTCCTCCATTTTACTTCTTCCTCCTACATTGCCCTTCCAGCGACGCCGATACCGCGAGCGATTATAATCCGTAGTACCTCCGACGTCCCCTCACCAATCTCGAGAAGTCTCTGATCTCGATATAGTCTTTCGACCTTGAAATCTTTCATCAGACCATAGCCCCCGTGAAGCTGCACTGCATGATGAACACACCTATGCATTACCTCAGAACAGTACAGTTTGGCCATGGCCGCCTCCTGGCTAAAGGGACGCTCGTTCTCAGCGAGCCAGCACGCCTTGTAGAGTAGATTTCTGGCGAGCTCGATTTCGAGGGCCATGTCTGCCAGCTTAAAAGCGTTCACCTGAAACGAACTTATAGGCTGTCCAAATTGGATGCGCGAGTTGGAGTATTTCAGAGCAAGCTCGAAGGCCCCCTGGGAGCCACCAAGCCCCATGGCTGCGATGCTCAGCCGTCCTCTATCTAGAGTGGAAAGCATCTGGTGGAACCCATCTCCCCTTTTCCCCAAAAGATTCTCCTTAGGTACAATACAATCGTCTAAGAATAGCTCACCCGTATTTGACGCCCGCCACATCATCTTCCCCTTCATTTCCCTAGCCATCAATCCGGGAGCATCCGCAGGAACAAGTAGACAGCTCAACTCTAGCTTTCCATCGCCACGTAGTCCTGTAACGGCTTGCATAGCAATAATTCCTGTCAAGGAACAAGCTGAATTCGTAATAAAGATCTTCTTGCCATTTATGACCCAATGGTCACCCTTAAGCTCAGCCCTGGTTTGAGAGCTTCCAGCGTCGGAACCAGCTTCCGGTTCCGTGAGACCGAAGGCTGCCAAGATCTGTCCAGAACAGAGGTTTGGAAGCCATTCCTTTTTTTGCTTCTCGTTTCCGAAGTAATAGATCGGTCCAATCCCCAGTGAGTTCGCGGCAGCAATTGTAGCAGCCTGAGAACCATCTACCCTCGCTAGTTCCTCCACCGCAATAATATACGAGATATATCCGATATTGGATCCACCGTATTTCTCTGAGACGAAGCAACCGAGAAGCCCAATTTCAGCCATCTTTCGTGTCAACTCGATAGAGAACTCCTCCCTTTCGTCCAGCTCTTGAGCTATGGGGGCGATCTCCTTTTCGGCGAAATCCCGAACGGCCTGACGGGTTAGATTTTGCTCTTCTGTCAAATCAAAATTCAGCGCCATTTATTATATCTCTACGTCTGGAAAATTTTGGTGGCATGTTAAAGATCATACATTTCCCTGGACTAGGACATTGTTTATGTATAAGTTGTCAAAGTTCAATTACAATGTTTAAATTACTAATGAGCTTGTTAGACCTGCGCGCCCATTTCTGGCGCGCACATCGTAGCCGACTTCAAGACTGTTGTCAATTGTCCCTCAAAAGTAGCGATAAAGCCCGTAATACCTTGACCAGAAGTCAGGTAGTCCGTGTCCACCTGTCAATCCACCAAGAAAGCAGGGGTGCGGGAGCAGTGCCGTTAGGATGCCTACAAAGGCTCCCAAAATCGCTCCAGAGGCGTCCTTTCTCAGTAGAATGACCAAAATTTCATAGATGAGGATGTTGCGAGTCTACTTCGGCTATGATTTCGGCCACCATCTCTGCCGTCCTGCCCACAACCTTAGCGCATATTGCTATAAATTCAGGGTTGTTTACAGCTTGTATCACCGCATCCAAATCTGTCCAGTCAAGTTTGGAGATTTCACTGCAGGCGGTGGTACCGTACTCCTGCTCAAATTTCCGTACCAGGCTCTGTGCGATTAAGAGCCCGGAGAACAGTCCCTCAATCCCTTCATCGATGCGGGGGCGGCCATACTTCATGCCCAGCACCATCATTCCACCGGTCAACGCACCGCATGTCTTGCCCATACCCAGTCCGGCACACAGTGGGCCTGCCGCCTTGAAGGTCATTTCGTCCTCCAGGCCTAAGAGCTCCTGAAATGTCAGCAAAACGGATTGACTGCAGCCGTGGAATTGCAGTTCATAGTCGTGGGCCTTCTTCCTGGCTTGCTCTTTTAGAGAACCTTTAGAAATCTCCTGCGCCACGATGAAACCTCCTTTTCTGGAGCGGTTATGGGACATAGATTGGTATATTTCCCTATATCAAATCGCCCGTGCGAACTTTAAAAAAGGCGCACCGAACCGCGAGACTATGCGTTTTAACTCCTTTTCACAAAATCGGCGAAATCCATAAATGCCTCTCGTGATGTGTATTTATACCGATAATTGAGCTCCCTTTTAAGTTTTTCGCTTGAGACCACCCATGGATATCGTACCATATTGAGAGCAGGGCTGGGAAACTCGGTGATAAATGAAAGCCGGAGATTCCATGCTGCCCCGTTCAGTAAATACATTAAGCCGAAAGGAATAGATATGGGGGTATTCCCCAGCAGCTTTAGCATTTCATTAAAGGTAATTGTTCCCTCCGCACCTACATTAAACACTCCAGCCAATCTCTTCTCCAAAAGGAGATAAATAATCTCAACCAGATCATCCTCATGCACAAACTGAAAAGGTTGAGTATTTGAGGGTAGAAGCACGAACCTTTTTCTCAAGTGACGTGCGAGGGGGTCATTGAAACCGGGACCGGCAACAAAGGATGGCCGCACTAAGGTCACCTTTATCTGCGGATTTTCTGAAATGAATGCGGTAAAGATGCTCTCGATCTCTTTTTTGTTTTTACTGTAGGTGAAATCATCGTTTCCCCTCAGCCGACTGTCCTCAGTGAGCGGGACGTCATTATCGGGGTGAAAACCGTAAGCGGTAGCCGAGCTAGTATAGAATATATGCTTCACATCCGCTTTGATGCAGGAAAGTAGGACATTCTTGGTACCATTGATGTTTATATCTTCCATCAGTTTTGTACTGTGAATCGGCGGAACAACGTATGCGGTATGAACAACCGTATCAATCCTGTGGTCTTTTAGAATATGTTCAAACCTTTCCCTCACATCCATCTTGTAAAACGTGAACTTCTCAAGGCTGATAGCAGGCTCTTTGATATCAATTCCTACTATTTCTTTGACCTCGGCTTTATCATTTAAAAGGGATAGCAGCTTCGTCCCGATATATCCGGATGCGCCGGTTATAAATACCCTCTCCATGCTTGCACCCAATTCGATCTAGCTCCTCGCCCTCAATCCCCAGTAGGATATGAAATTAGTGAGCCTTCGGGGTACAAACCTGATTAAAACGGAATGAACAAACCAGTTTATCCTCCCCGGTATATACACCTCTTTCTCCCTTTTCATAGCCTTTATCCCTTTACGTGCTATGGCAGCAGGGTCGCTCAAACCGCTGATCTTATACCACCAGATTCTATCCGGGAAGCCTCCGCCCTTCAAGATAGGTGTATTAGTATATGATGGGTTTAAAGTAAAAACCTTGACTCCGGTTCCTTTAATCTCCTGGTTTACTGCTTCGCTCAGGCTCTGCACAAAGGCCTTTGATGCGCCGTACGTCGCATGATGAGCCGTGGGCTGAAAAGCGGCGGCTGATACCACATTAAGGATCCGGCCCACTTTGGCCTCAACCATCTGCGGAAGAAAGAGCCTCATTAGCTTAAAATAGGCGACCAGGTTTAACCTGACCAACAATTCCTGGCGATCGAGGGATATCTCATGAAAGTTTCCGTAGAGTAGGATTCCCGCATTGTTCACCAGCACATCGATCCTATCTACAGATCGCTTAACCCTCTGGTACAGGTTTTCCGGCCCCTTTTCTTCTGAAAGGTCGATGGGGAAGGTCACAGTTTTGACTGCATATCTGTCCTGCAGTTCATTGGCCCACTTGATAAGAATGTCCTTTTCCGAGGGGTGGCATCCCAGAAAGAGATTGGAGCCCTCCTGGGCGAAGCACTGCGAAAGCTCCTTGCCAATTCCAGAAGAAGCGCCGGTAATTAGAACGTTTTTCCCCCTTAGATAGAACTTTCCCAATTCTCCATTTCCATGTTCAAAGGGGTTGGTCTTGCACTATGGTGAGAGGATAATGACCCTGACTGAGTGATATTCCCCAATGAGGGACCCGGATGTGCGATGGGCATGTTGTGCAACGACCTCTTAGCTAACCTTCTCTAGTATATGTATGCACATGGCAGCTTCTTCAACACCTATGTTGCCTCCGCCATTTTCAGCGAGGCCGATCCGCGCTCCTTCCACCTGTCGATTTCCGGCTTCGCCTCGAAGCTGCGTAACGATCTCGTAAATCTGCGCCAGGCCTGATGCGCCGATGGGATGCCCGCGGCACTCCAGTCCGCCGCTTGTATTTATTGGTTTGGTTCCTCCAAGTTTGGTATCACCCGTCTCTGCATAAGAGCCACCCTCTCCGAGGGGACAGAAACCCATTGCCTCCGTCTGATGAAGCTCACCGAAGGCAGTGGCATCGTGCAGTTCGGCAGTGCTGATATCGTCGGGCCCAACTGCTGCCATCTCATAGGCCTCCCTGGAAAGACGTTCGCCAATATCCGTTTCATCGATACCCCTGTCAACGCCCTGTCCTAGCACCGAAGCCAGTATCTTCACCGGCCGTGCATTTGTTAGCTTACTGAGGTACTTCTCCGAACAAACTATCGCGGCAGCACTACCGTCACCCACGGGCGCACACATGGACCGGGTAAGGGGATAGGCGACGGGCTTATCTGTAAGGACTTCCTCCACCGACATCGGTTTCTGATACTGCGAAAGAGGGTTTAAAGATCCATGCCAATGATTCTTTGAGCAAATTACCGCAAGCTGGTGCTGTGTTGAATGAAACCTGTCCATGTGCCACCGTGCCGCTGTGGCATAGGCGTCCATAAAGATACTTCTCCCTTCTCCCGGGGCTGTCTGACCCTCCGGTATAGCAACCTTGAATGTCTTGCCGACCTCCATGATCATGTTGATGTGTTCCATGAAGTTC
>JAGMCC010000170.1 GCA_023129355.1 Dehalococcoidia bacterium
TCCGCTTTGCCGCCTCCCGAACCGCAGCGAAGGCCTCGGGAAGAATCTCGTCCAGCGGTTCGCCCTCCCCCAGCCGAGACCTGAACTCATCGGTCTTGCGGCGAAGCTGGTCATTGGACAGGGCCTCGAACTCGGGCTCGAGTGAGTTGATGCGCTCGACCGCGGGCTGGAGACGCCCCAGCTCCTTCTCATTGGAATCCACCAGGCTGCCAAGCCACTTGAGTATGCTCATTCACCACCGATTATTTTCCTCGCCTCCTCGGCCCGCGATTCTAAAACCGCGACTGTTACCTCCCCCATGCCATCGACAGTGAAGGCATGGACCGAGCTGGCGGCATCCGACTTTAAGATACAAGGTACGCCATTGCTCTCCAACAGGCCCTTTATGACATGAGCCTCCATCTCACCAGAGGCGCGGTAAACATCCACAAGTTTTTCACCCATAGTAACCACTCACTCGAACATCGCCCCAACCGAGAGCCCGGCGTGGATGCGGTGGATCGCCTCGCCAAGGAGCGATGCCATGGAGAGGACAGTGATCTTTTCGTTCGTCTTGCTCTCCGGGATGGGGATAGTATCGGTGACCACCACCTCCTTAACCGGGCTTTGAGCGATCCTGTTAGTGGCGGAGCCGGAGAAGACAGGGTGAGTGCAACAGGAATAAATCTCGGTGGCCCCCGCCTGCTCCAAAGCGGACACCGCAGTGACTAGTGAGCCTGCGGTATCGATCTCATCATCGATCAGGAGGGCGCGCATCCCGGCGACATCGCCAATGATATTGAGGGTCTCCGCCTTATCGTCATTGCCCACCCTGCGCTTCTCAATAATGGCCAAAGGGGTGTTGAGCCGCTCTGCGAGGTCGCGGGCCCGCTTGGATATGCCGATGTCGGTGGCGACCACTACCAGATTCCCCAGGGCCTTAGTTTCGAAATAGTTGCCTAACATATAGAGCGCGGTCAATTCATCCACCGGGATGGTGAAGAAGCCCTGAATCTGCCCGGCGTGAAGGTCTATGGTCAACAGGCGGTTGGCCCCCGCTACCGTGATCATATCGGCGATAAGCCGTGCGGTTATCGGCACCCGTGGCTGGTCCTTCTTATCGGTGCGCCCATAGCCAAAATAGGGAACCACTGCGGTGATGCGCCCCGACGAAGCCCGCCTCAGGGCGTCGAGCATGATGAGCAGCTCCATCAGGCTCTTATTCACCGGGGATGAGATCGGCTGGATGACAAAGACATCTCGCTCACGCACATTCTCCAGGATGCGCACGAAGGTATTCTCATTGCTGAATTCGAAGACCTCACACTGGCCCAAAGGGATGTCTAGATAATCGCAGATCCCTTGAGCCAAGGCGGGGTGAGCATTTCCGGTGAAAACCTTCAGCTCGTCAATCAAAGCTCCTCCTTTTATAATTATCTACCCTTAAACTGGGCTTCCCTTTTTTCGATAAAGGCGTTCACACCCTCGCGGTGGTCCTCGGAGCTTAGCGCCAGCGCCTGGCAGGCGGCTGCCTGCTCCAGCGCCGCCTCGAGGTCGCTATCAAGCGCCTTATAGGCCATCATCTTGGACATCTGGACGGCTAGCGGGGGGTTATTGGCTATCTTCTGTGCCAGTTCCATGGTCTCCCGTTCAAGGTCATCGGCGGGCACAATCTTGTTCAGCACCCCGATGTGCTCTGCCTCCTCCGCCTCCAGGAAATCGCCGGTGAACAGAAACTCAAGCCCTCTGCCCAGCCCCATGAGGCGTGTATAAAGCCATGTACCCCCACCACCGGGTATGAGCCCGACCCTCACGAAACCGTTCCTGAACCTGGCCTTCTCCGAGCCTACCCTCATATCGCAGGCAAAGGCGAAATCGCAGCCGGCGCCCACAGCGGCGCCGTTAACCATGGCGATGGTCGGTTTGTCCAACCTTTGAAGCCTGAGGGCCACCTTTTGATAGCTGTTCCGCAAGTTGTGGTGCATCTCCACCGGGGTTCCGCTCAGCCCGCTAGCCTTACCCCCTTCGCTAATATCGGCGCCGGAGCAGAATATCCTCCCGGCGCCGGTAAGGACCACCACCCTCACATCGTCATTGCAGGCTATTTCATCTATCGCTGCCACCATCTCCTGCAGCATCTGTGTGTTTAGGGCATTCATCATCTCAGGCCGGTTCATGGTGATGGTAGCGATGTGCCCCTCTTTTTTCAGAATAACAGTCTCAAAATCCACAGAACTCTCCCCTTCCTACAGTATTAACTACTAGACCCTAACATTTCATTCTAGCACAAAAAAACCTCTCAATACAATTTATATACTCGTCCAGTACATTAGTGGCACATCACCATTCGCCTAATGTGGTTGTCATCTCGAGTGAAGCGAATCAATCTCACGCTTTCCCACCCACCCTGATATGTATTTCTGCCCCGATATATCGGGGAGGCCCCCGACAATGGGGACACCCTACCTGGATCATCCGGTCAAGCCGGATGATGACGCCGGACCCCCAACCCCTATTATAGGCCGAAGTGTCGGCCGACCTATCGGCCTCGGGGGACTCAACTATACAGTGTCTACCTATTTGAACCTACAGTATGGCGTGGATGTCTTCTCCTCTACACATCTCCAAGGTTGTTTCCCAGTAGAGCTCTTGGGGATGGCAAAAAAGCGAAATCAACGATACCATATGTCACCTATCTATCTGAACGAGATCGGGGGAGTATATAGAAGGAGACTTGACTAGGAAAGCTGGGTACCGATACACACTGGCAACCCGAGCACAGTATCTATTTGGTCGAAGAAAGGACTAGCTCTAAGGTTGCTTTTGGGCAAATGCTACAAGCTGGGAGAAGGTAGTGGGATCCCTAACCGCAATGTCGGCGAGTATCTTGCGGTCAACTTCAACGCCGGCCTTATTGAGGCCATCGATGAACCTGCTATATGAGAGCCCCTGCTGCCGGGTGGCAGCATTGATGCGGACGATCCACAGTCTCCTGAAATTGCCCTTTCGCTC
>JAGMCC010000171.1 GCA_023129355.1 Dehalococcoidia bacterium
ACGACACCGCTCTCGCGGAGGAGATTGCCGAACATCAGCATCCCGATGAGCGGTGCCGCTTTGGGGAGCAGCAGGACTACGAGCACGGTGATGACAATGGGGAACAGGATAAGCTCCAGCCGGGAGACCGAGCGTGGGTCCTCCATAACGATGACCCGCTCCCTCCTGGTGGTGAGCCGCCTCATTATCGGGGGCTGGATGATAGGCACCAGGGCCATATAGGAATAGGCGGCGATGGCGATCGGGCCCAGCAGATCGGGGGCGAGCATGACCGAAGTATAGATCGCCGTGGGGCCATCGGCGCCACCGATAATCCCAATGCTACCCGCCTCCTTCAGGGGGAAACCCAGGGCCAGGGCGCCGAAGATGGCGGCGAAGATGCCGAACTGCGCCGCCGCGCCGAGGAAAAATGTTTTGGGGTTGGCCAGCAAGGGGGTGAAGTCGGTCAGCGCTCCGATGCCCAGGAATATCAGGGGAGGGAAAATGGCCAAGTGCACGCCCAAACCGAGGTAGTTAAGCAGACCCCCACTCTCCATCAAGCCGGTCGCGGGAATATTAGTTAATATAATCCCGAAACCTATCGGTATCAGAAGAAGGGGCTCATAGCGCTTCCTGATCGCTAGAAAGATAAGCACGCCGGCGACGACAAGCATTACCAGATTGCCCCAGTATAAGCCGGCGAAGCCTGTGGTGGTGAGAAATTCCCAAATTCGATCCAGCACTCTCTACCCCTCGATAGCGATCAAGGGCTCCCTTCTTCTCACATATTTCCCCTCCGCTATATATATCTCCTTGATCCTTCCGTCCCTGGGAGCCGGTATTTCATTCTGAATCTTCATCGATTCCAAGATGATCAAGACATCGCCTACTTTTACCAGCTCACCAACCTCGACCTTGATGGCGATCACCGTACCCGGCATGGGAGAGGTGATGACCCCCTCGCCAGCGATCCTCGGCACGGGCTTGGTTGCCGCTGGCATTGTCACAGGAGGCGCTTCGGGGGTAACGGATGGCGTCTCCGCTGGGACAATCGGCGCCTCGGGCTCGGCAGCCACAATCTCCTCTTCCTTTTTACCAGGTCTCGCCAGCCACTGGAGGCCACGGGTTAAACCGATAAAACAGATGGAAATAACTAGGAGGGCACCCAGCGCGATTACTGTCAGTTCGAGGGCATCAGTATAGCCATCCAATTTTACTACCTCAGAGAGGGCAAAGCTTTGCCCAGTTTATAACCTTAGCTTCCCCCCTGTCAATTCTTTGTACTCACCCAGTACGTTAATGACACATGACCATAAGCCTATTGCAGGTGTCATCGCTACGAAAATAAAGAATAAAGCGACGTTCTTTGTCATTCTGACCCCGATTTATCGGGGTCAGAATGACAGAAAGCGAAAGGGTCAGTTTAAAAAAGGGCGAATAACTAGCCTTTGACCACGCCGATGGGTCTCGATCTAGCCACTTTGCGAGAGATCCCGGCGCGGTGAGTCACCTCCACCACCTGGGCGACATCCTTATAGGCCTCCGAGGCTTCCTCAGCCAGCGAAGACATGCTCCCCGCCTTGACCGTGATCCCCCTTTCGGCAAGCCCTCTGGCGACATCGACGCCGCGCAGGCTTCGCTTGGCTGCAGCGCGGCTCTGCAGCCGCCCCGCGCCATGGCAGGTGGAACCAAAGGTCTCCACCATCGCCCGCTGGGTGCCAACCAGAACGTAGGAATAGCGGCCCATATCGCCGGGGATGAGCACCGGCTGCCCAATGTCGGCGTAAATGTCAGGCACATCGGGGTGCCCCGCAGGGAAGGCCCTGGTAGCCCCTTTACGATGAATACAAAGGGCGAGACGCTTCCCCTCTACCTCGTACTCCTCCATCTTGGCAATGTTGTGGGCCACATCGTAGACCATATCCATGCCCAGTTCGCGGGGACTCTTGCCAAACACCTGGATAAAGGACTCCCTGGCCCAATGGGTGATGCACTGGCGGTTGGCCCAGGCATAGTTGGCAGCACAGGCCATGGCCGCAAAGTATGCTTGCCCTTCGGGGGACCTCACTGGGGCGCAGGCGAGCTGGCGGTCGGGGAGGCTGATCCCATACTTCGCTACCGCCGTTCCCATGGTCGCTAAATGGTCGGTGCAAACCTGATGACCAAAGCCCCGCGAGCCAGTGTGGATCAGGAGCAGCACCTGGCCCACCCGCTCGATGCCCATGACCGAGGCGACTTCGGGCTCGTAGACCTCATCCACCACCCCCACCTCGAGGAAGTGGTTCCCCGCGCCCAGTGTTCCCAGTTGGGGGACGCCGCGCTGCTTCGCCTTGGCACTCACCCGCTCAGGGTCAGCACCCTTCATACCTCCCTGCTCCTCGGTGACCTCCAAGTCCCTCGCCTCCCCATAACCCCGCTCCACCGCCCACCTGGCACCCTTGAACAGGACACTATCCATCTCCCGATGGTCCAGCCTCAGCTTTCCCTGGGAGCCCACCCCCGAGGGGACATTGTGATACAGGGCATCCACCAGGTCTCCGATCCGGGGTCTAACTTCATCCTCGCTGAGGTTGGTGCGCAGCAATCTCACCCCGCAATTGATGTCGAAGCCAACCCCTCCCGGTGATATTACGCCGTCAGTCATCCTGGTGGCCGCCACACCCCCGATGGGGAAGCCATAGCCCCAGTGCCCGTCAGGCATGCACAGGGCATGCTTCTGAATACCGGGAAGAGTTGCCACGTTGGTGATCTGGTTGAACACTCCCTGGTCCATGATCTCCATCAACTTATCCGAGGCCAAGATTCGGGCGGGAACCCTCATTCCTTCCTTTTCGCTTCTGGGAATCTCCCACACACCGTCCTGAATTTTCTTCATCTCCATAATATCACCTCATTTTTCAAAAGAAGCTCGAGGCTCGGTTAACGTTGGCGAAACTCGTATCGAGCCTCGAAACTCGAAGTACGAAGCTTGTCAGTTAATCATCCCAGCTTCAAGCTTCGCAATT
>JAGMCC010000172.1 GCA_023129355.1 Dehalococcoidia bacterium
TCGGCCATCTTGAAGGCACTATCCACTGCAGTCCGCTGGTCGCAGAGGGTAAGCAAGCGATCGTTGGGGACGGTGATTAGGGTATCCACCTTATCGAGCAGGTGCTCGATACCATCCTCAGCAACCGTGGTGCGATGCATCCCCTCGAAGCCGAAGGGTTTGGTGACCACGGCAATGGTGAGCGCGCCAGCCTCCTTGGCGAGCTCCGCCACTACGGGAGCAGCGCCGGTGCCGGTGCCACCACCCATGCCAGCGGTGATGAACACCATGTCACATTCGACCACGCACTCGCGGAGCTCATCGCGGCTCTGCTCCGCAGCCTTAAGGCCCATCGCGTCGTCGCCGCCCACACCCAACCCTCTGGTCAACTTCTCCCCGATCTGAATACGGGTAGGTACCTCGGCACAGAGCAAGGCCTGGGCATCGGTGTTGATCCCGATGAAGTCCACGCCTTGAATCTCAGCCTGAACCATGCGACTGACGGCATTGCAGCCACCCCCGCCGAGGCCTAAGACCTTAATCTTTGCCGGGTTAGGAACGAAGTTCGTTTTTGCCATGTTTTCCTCCTTTCGTTAATGTATAACTATTTTCCTCATTCGAGTGACGAAGCGCCTGAAGGTGTCGCTAAGTCCGCGAGATTGCCAACCTTCCTCGCCCTCGTGCCTTCTTTGGCCCCAGAGCAACAGGCCAACACCGGTGGCGTAGGCCGGGTCGGGGAGGATGTCAGCGATCCCGTATACGCCTGTAGGCACGCCGACACGTACTGGTAATTCCAGCACCTCCTGCCCCAGTGTTTCTATTCCCCTCAGGTTGGCGCAGCCTCCGGTGAGCACCAGCCCGGCGGGCACTTCCTTGACATAATCTGGGGGCAACTCCAAGGCGATCAGCTTCATAATTTCCTCTACCCGAGCCCTGACGATATCATTGAGGTCTTGATAGGAGACTCCGTAGCCATTCTCCATGCTCATTGTAGTGGCTTCATCGTCTACGCCATCGTAGAGGGGCATCACGCTGCCATACTTGCGCTTCATCTGCTCAGCCACGTCAAAGGGCAACCCCAGTCCAATAGCGATATCCCGGGTGATCTGATAGCCCGCCACAGGAAGAATGGCGGTGTGCCAGATGCTGCCATTCTTAAATATGGCGATGTCTGTAGTGCCACCGCCAATATCGGCGAGGATCACCCCGGCGTCACGCTCATCGGGCCTGAGCACTGCCTCGGCGCTGGCCAGCGGTTCCAGAACGAGGTCTTCAATGTCGATGTTCACGCCGCGGATGCACTTGACCAGGTTCTGAACAGAGCTTACGGCAGCGGTGATGACATGGGTTTCCACATCCAGCCTGAAGCCGTGCATACCAACCGGATTCTTCACCCCGATCTGACCATCGAGGGCATAGCTCCTGGGGATCACGTGAAGCAACCTCCGGTCGTTGGGGATGGTGTAGGTACGGGCGGACCGTAACACGCGCTTTAGGTCATCGGGACGGACTAGTCGGTCACCGCGAGAGATAGAGACCACCCCCTTTTTATTGAGGGAGGTGATATGCCTGCCGGTGACACCCACATAGACCGAGTCCATTTTGAGCCCACTGGCCTGCTCTGCCCTGCGCACTGAGGCACGGATCGACTCCTTGGCCTCGGTGATGTTCACCACAAGACCCTTGTGTAAGCCCTTGGTGTGGGTAACACCAACACCGAGAACCTGAAGGTCACCGCCCTGGCCTACGTTAGCCATGATGCTGCAGACCTTGGTCGTGCCCACATCAATGCAGGAAATGTTTTCGCTATTTGCCATTTACCTCCTCCTTTTGAGTGATTTTTGGCTGCCTTCTTGTATCGTACCCATTACATCATGTCACCCCCTTAATATTGGATTGGCAGTGTCGCTGCCCATAGCCTTGGGCTCGACGAAGCTGGTCTCATAATCCCGCCACCAGGCAGGCCACTGCCCTATCTCCCTTAAAAATAACTTATTGGATACGCTCCGCCACCCTCATTTTGGCACTGCGGCTGCGCGGATTGGCCAGAACCTCAGCGCGTGCGGGGGTGATCACCCTTTTTGTGATTAGCTTAAGGGTAGCATGATGACCACAGATACAAGCCGGCGTCCGGGGAGGGCAAATACAATCCTGCGATTCCCTCCTGAAGTAGTCCTTTACCAGGCGATCCTCTAGGGAATGAAAGCTAATAACCACCAGCCGGCCCCCTACCTCCAGGATGTTGAGCGCCTGCTGCAGCGCTGCCTTAAGGCGCTCCAATTCCTGATTCACGGCAATGCGAAGCGCCTGAAAGGTTTTAGTAGCGGGGTGAATCCTGCCCCTTATATCCACAACACTTGCCACTGCGGCGGCAAGTTCAAGCGTGTTGCTCAAGGGGCGATTTGCCACAATAGACCTCGCTATTTGGCCCCCTCTGCGCTCCTCGCCATATGTTTTAATAATGCCGGCAAGCTCCTTCTCAGGGTAGGTATTGACGATGGTGGCTGCGGTAAGCTCCTGAGAGGGGTTGAAGCGCATATTGAGAGGGGCTTCATGCTGGAAGCTGAAGCCCCGTTTGGTGTCATCTAGCTGAAGCGATGACATGCCTAGGTCGAACAGCACCCCTTTGGCGGGGTGAAACCCCGATCTAGAGCAAATCTCCACCAGATTTTCGAAACTATCGTTGATTAGGGTAGCCCTTTTTCCATAGGTGAAAAGCCTCTCCCTGGCTAGATCGATGGCTTGGGGGTCAATATCTATGCCCAGGATCTGCCCCCCGCGCTCCAGCACAGCGGCGGCATGTCCCCCTGCGCCCACTGTGCAGTCAACATATCGCCCCTTTGGCTTAACCTGAAGCGCCTCGATAGCCTCATTGAGAAGAACCGGGATATGTTTCACTGGCGCGTCTCCATCC
>JAGMCC010000173.1 GCA_023129355.1 Dehalococcoidia bacterium
TCGCAATGACAGACGAAAAAAGCGAGCCGAGGTTCCGTTGTCATTGCGACCCCGATCTATCGGGGGAAGTAATCGCAAACTTAAGGTTTTATCGCGGACTTACGATAAAGTTAGTTCGCTCAGGGCGAAAAAAGGCCTAGCTGGGGTGGCTTCTTTTCATCGGGCAGTCCCAGGTGCTTATAGGCGTGGCGGGTCGCCACCCTTCCCCTGGGTGTGCGCTCCAGAAAGCCCAGTTGCAATAGATAGGGCTCATAAACATCCATAATGGTATCGGCCTCCTCGCTGATGGAGGCGGCGATGGTGTCCAGCCCCACCGGCCCGCCATCGAACTTCTGAATGATTGTCAGGAGCACCTTATGGTCCAGTTCATCCAGCCCTAGATGGTCCACCTCAAGCCTGGAGAGCGCCTCAAGGGCCACCTTTTCGGTGATCACCCCCTCAGCCATCACCTGGGCGTAGTCCCTGACCCTTCTGAGGAGGCGATTTGCCACCCTGGGTGTGCCTCGAGAGCGGCGCGCGATCTCCCTGATGCCGCCCTCCTGCGCCTCAATGCCAAGGATGCGCGCCGAGCGCTTAATAATCGCTGCAATGGCCTCCTCATCGTAGAAATCGAGGCGATAGACCACGCCGAACCTGTCCCTGAGCGGTGGGCTCAGCATGGCGAAGCGAGTGGTCGCCCCGATCAGGGTGAAGCGGGGCAGATTAAGGCGCAGGTTCCTTGCCCCTGGCCCCTTGCCCAGGATAATATCAAGTACAAAATCTTCCATCGTAGGATACAGTTTCTCCTCCACCGTCCGGTTAAGGCGGTGGATCTCGTCAATGAATAAGACATCATCCTCCTTGAGGCTGGTGATGATGGCGGCGATATCTCCGGTGCGCTCCACCGCGGGTCCTGAGGTGGTTCTGATGTTCACCCTCATCTCGGCAGCGATGATGTTGGCCAGCGTGGTCTTGCCTAGTCCCGGGGGACCGTAGAGCAGGATATGATCCAAAGGCTCGCCTCTCCCCTGGGCGGCGGCGATGGCAATTTTTAGGTTATCCTTTACCTTCTCCTGCCCTAGAAACTCGGTAAGACGCTTGGGGCGAAGGGTGGTCTCAAGGGAGACATCCTCCTCCTTGGGCTTCCCCGATACAATTCGCTCCATGCTATCTTCTGAAGACATCGCTTTATTATAATAATTTGGCTGGTGTTTATCAAACGGTTTCCAGATTGACACCTCTCTGAAGATGGGATAAACTCAACTTAGTAAATTCACTCACAATCCCGAAGGGAGAGATGATATGCCGAGCAAGAGCAAACAGGAATGGCAGGATACTACGCTAGCTAAGGCGCTGCAGAAAGCCCCCGAGCGCCAGGAACGCTTCGAGATCAGCTCGGAAACAGAGGTTGAAACCCTGTATACCCCTGAGGATATCGCCGGGCGGGACTATAATGAGCTCATTGGCTATCCTGGTGAGTATCCCTTCACCCGGGGCATCCAGCCCACCATGTATCGGGGAAGGCTTTGGACGATGAGGCAATATGCGGGATTTGCCTCCGCCGAGGAGTCCAATAAGCGCTATCGCTATCTACTGGAGCAGGGGCAGACCGGGTTAAGCATCGCCTTCGACCTCCCCACCCAGATTGGCTACGATTCCGACCACCCGTTGGCTCAGGGTGAGATCGGGAAGGTCGGCGTCGCTATCGACACCCTCAGGGATATGGAGACACTGTTTCAGGATATTCCCCTGGATAAGGTGAGCACCTCAATGACGATAAACTCCACCGCCCCCGTCCTTCTGGCGATGTATATCGCCTTGGCGCAAAAGCAAGGGGTTGATCCGACGAAGCTCGATGGCACCATTCAGAACGACATCCTGAAGGAGTATATTGCCCGCGGGACCTATATCTTCCCGCCCCGCCCCTCGATGAGGTTGATCACCGATATCTTCAGATATTGCGGGGAGCATGTGCCGCGCTGGAACACGATCAGCATTAGCGGCTATCATATAAGGGAGGCCGGGGCCACCGCTGCTCAGGAGCTGGCCTTTACTCTGGCCAATGGCATCGCCTATGTTCAGGCAGCTATAGATGCCGGGCTCGATGTCGATGCCTTCGCTGGCAGGCTGTCCTTCTTCTTCATCAGCCACAACAATCTCTTCGAGGAGGTTGCCAAGTTCAGAGCTGCGCGCTGCCTCTGGGCCAAGATCATGAGGGAGCGCTTCGGGGCCAAGGATGCTCGCTCCTGGATGCTCCGCTTCCATGTTCAGACTTCAGGATCAACCCTTACTGCTCAGCAGCCTGATAATAATGTGGTTCGGACCACAATCCAGGCGCTGGCTGCCATCTTAGGCGGGATCCAGTCGCTGCATACTTGCTCCCGTGATGAGGCCTACGCCACGCCCAGCGAGGACGCGGTTACCCTCTCTCTCAGAACCCAGCAGGTCCTCGCCTATGAGAGCGGTGTCGCCGATATCGTTGATCCCCTGGGTGGCTCATACTTCGTCGAAGCATTAACCAACACCCTGGAGAAGGAGGCAATGGCGTATATTGAGAAAATCGATGGTCTTGGAGGTGCTCTCGCTGCCATTGAGCAAGGCTTCATCCAGAGGGAGATCCAAGAAAGCTCCTATCGCTATCAGATGGACATCGAGAGCCAGAAGTTCATTGTGGTGGGGGTAAACAAATTCGTATCTCCTTTCCCCGAGGTAACAGGCTTGCTCCGGTTGGACCCCGAGGTGGCAAGGAGGCAGAAGGAGCGACTGGCCCAAGTGAAGCGGGATAGGGACAGCGAACAGGTGAGCATTGCGTTGAAGAGGCTGGAGGAGGCAGCGCGGGGCACGGATAATACCATGCCCGCCTTCATTGAATGTGTGGAGGCTTACG
>JAGMCC010000174.1 GCA_023129355.1 Dehalococcoidia bacterium
CCCGTGCATATACTGCAGGAAATGAGATTCAACTATGATAGACTTAACCTGGCCTTCTTTGCCCAGCAGCATGGCATTGTACCTTGGATAAGTAGTTGTGCTGTACTGTATGCGTACATCACTGGCCCGGCACAGGCAGCAGTTGAAATAATCGCGCATACATTGGGAATGATGGCGTTTTCAGACGGTTCATTTACACAGGCTATGTCCAATACGGTAGACGGTCTTTATGCTGGCCCTGACATATGGTGGTGTAATTCCGCAGCCGCCCTTGCCGCAGAAAGAAACCTAAACGTACCCTGGATTAGCTTTGGATGTATGGGCCATCAAGTGGGGCCTTTGACCGACGAATCTTGGTATGCGATTGCAGCTGCGAGCATAACAGCCTGCATATCGGGCATGGAAGGAATGTGGCTAGTTGGTGGGACCACTGGATTGGAAGCCAGGTGGGGAGCGGAAATAGCAAGGGCAGCTGCACCAATAAAAGTCAGCGATGGCATCGCAATAATTAAGGAAATCGCCAAAAAGTACAAGGAGCCCAAGCATATGCCAATGCCATTAAATGAACTCTACGACCTGAAGACTCTAAGACCTACCAAGGAATTCCTCGACCACTATAAAAAATTCACCAAAATATTCAAAGACATGGGCCTTAACTATCCAACCTGGGACTAACAAGAGACCGCTGAAAAAAGAGGACGCAAGGACTTTTTTAGCGATCTCAACAAACTAAAAAAGAGGTGAGAAAATGGTGGAGATATCGGACCTGAGAAAAGTGGTAGGCGAGGTGAAGCAGATAGAAGCAGAGGAAATCACCAAGGAACTCCTAGCCCAGGGTCTTGATCCACTCAAGATCTTAGAGGATGGCATAGTCGAAGGTCTCAACGATTTGGGAGCAAGATTTGAAGCTAAAAAAGCCATTATCCCAGATCTGGTGAAAGGGGGTATACTGGCCAAGGCTTGCATTCCCCATGTAGAGGCGGCTTTGCCGAAGGAAGGAGTGCAGGGAGCCCCGAAAGGGAAGAAGATACTGATAGGGACGATGTTAAGCCAACACAATATCGGCAAAAATATTGTTAGTACTTTTCTCTCGATTAATGGTTTTGATGTCGCCGACATAGGTTCAGAGAACAAGCCTTGGGATTTCTATGAAAAGGCCGAAGAGGTGGGAGCGGACATGATTGCAGTCTCGGTAATGTTTATTCCCGCCAAGGAGAAAGTTGCTGAGTTAACAGATTTATTGAAACAACTGGGAGTGCGTGAAAAGTACAAAGTTATAGTCGGCGGGGCTATAACCACAGAAAAATGGGCGGATAGTATAGGCGCTGATGGTTGGGGAGCACAAGCAAAAGATGGAGTGGACCTTGCTAAGAAGCTACTTAAGGTAGCTTAAATTGGCAATACTACCCTTGCTCGTAGGGCACGTCCTCTCTCAAGGCTCGGGTTAGTTTGGCACCTTCCTCCCCCAGGTATCTTATATGTTGGGCTGTTAGCCAGGGCATGGTATCCACAATATAGCGAATTAGCTCCTCCGGATCACGGGATTCTCCTTCCCATAGCACCATATCCGCTTCAGGGCTGATAAACAGGGCTCTGGCAAGACCATTTTCTACGCCAAAGAAGAAAAGGCCGGAGGGGTCAGCCTGGAAGGGCAAAGGTCGCTTAAACCATTCATCTAATTTAGCCCGGGCTTTATCCCAATCCCTTTCATAGATATGGGCTGAGTGGGAAATAAAGGTGGCTGAATCAACCAGTATGCCTATTCGCTTTGATACCTCCCTCTGAAATCGGGTCAGGGATAAGGCGTTAAACGGCCAGGCATTATAGATGTCATCACTCCGAATAACGTAGGTTCCATAAAGTCGCTCATCCACGATGTTGAAGGTAGCTAAAACGACACAAGGTGCGTCGTCCAGCCTGTCGAGGTCGGTGGGTCCAAGGAGAACCATAGTGCCTCTTTTGGTGTCATGAGACCTTTGTAGCCTATCGATGGTTCTCTCCAGCTGGTTTACCTGTTCCATCCGGCTGGTTTCCTGGTTAAACCAAGACCAGTTTTGCAGCCGCTCACCATAGGTATAGTCCACCTCTTCAGGACGGGAAAGAGAGCTGAAATGCCGATAATACGCCTCTAATTCCTCAGTACCGAAGTCGAAGCAGGGAGGAATCGTTCCCTCATCACTGGCCAGCTTTATAGTAACTACGGCGTTCAGGACCTCAGTCAGCCGGTCGCCCTTCCTCGTGCCCTTCACCGTGCCGCAATGCACAATCAGGTTTAGTAGCTGTAACCAGCCATCCCCCACCTCCTCAGCCGATATAGGGAAAGTGGTCTTCCTAGAAGGGAAAGTAACAGTAGCCATAAAAACCCCCTGATATGAGAAAGGCTTATTCTCGTACAAATTAAGTCTGGGGCAACTGATCGGTCTCTCCTGGAGCTTCTAGCTATGCTAATTCCTCCATCGGGAAACCCGTAACCGAGTAGCGTGTGTGGAAAGCGTAATACGTGGTGCTCTGTTTGTCAATATGTGTAGGCTTAGGGGGAGTTGGGTGTAGGTGACATTGAACAGCTCGTCATTTTGTTCACACTACTTTGAATCGATCCATAGATAAATATTTAATTAAAGTAAATACTTTTATAAAAATAAGGGTTATTATCTTGACAAGGCTACCTGAACCTGATATTTATACTCTATTACTTCATTAAAATGTTTTGTGAATTCTCTTAAACGAAGTGATGTTTTAAGCCTCATTTGATTAGCTAATCACCGTATATAGTGATCGTCAGATCAAAAAGTGAGCGCATAGTTTGAGAAAAGTAGGTGAATAGGCAGCCAAAGCTGTGGTCGGGGTGGGCGGACTTGAACC
>JAGMCC010000175.1 GCA_023129355.1 Dehalococcoidia bacterium
GACCCATCATAATGAAGGCAGTGATCGAGTCCAAAGTCAACTATGTCGACGTCTGCGACGATTTTGATGCCACCGAGAAACTCCTTGCCATGGATAGGGATGCGAGGAAAGCTGGCATTTCAGCACTAGTCGGAATGGGCAGTTCCCCCGGTGTGGCAAACGTACTGGTCAGATTCTGCGCTGATTCGTTGCTTGAGCAGGTTGAGGCGGTCGACATTTACCATGCTCACGGCGGCGAAAAGGTGGAAGGACCGGCGGTGGTGAAGCATAGAATTCACTCCATGAAAATGGACATCCCGATGTTCCTCGATGGCAAATTCACAACAGTCAGACTCTTTGAGGAGAGCGGGAAATCGTTAGAAGAAGAGTGTGTGTTTCGCGATGTAGGTACATACAACGTGTATGCCTATCCGCATCCAGAGACGATAACGCTACCAAAGTACTTGAAGGGCGTAAGGAGAGTAACAAACCTAGGACTCGTGTTGCCGCCTGCCTACGCGGAACTGATAAAAGGAATGGTAAGGCTGGGCGTCACGGGTGAGGAGCCGATTGTGGTTCAGGGTCACAGGATTGTCCCCCTTGAATTTGCTGTAGCTTTCATACTTTCGCAGAGGCAGAGATTGATGGAGGAGGCTGGGCCCAGTGAACCCATGGGCTGCCTGAAAATAGTGGTAAAAGGCTATAAGAACGGGGAAAATAGCACCTACGTTTTCTCCCTGTCTTCCAGAGGACGGGGAATGGGAGAAGGCACAGGCATTCCTGCGGCGCTGGGGGCAATCCTTATGGCCACGGGAAAAGTGAAGGAAGACGGAGTCAATCCACCTGAGGGATGTGTTGATCCGATGGATTTGCTCGAGCTTGCCCGGACCAAAGTAAGCCTGGGCGAGAAGAAGGGTTTGCCCATCGTCATCGAGCATATCGATAAGAACGGGAGATCAGAAAGGATAGACCTGCTTAGCTAACCGATCACTACCATATCATAGGTCGAGGGTACTGGTGATGACTCCTTGATTAGAAGGAATTCAGGAGCGAGAAAGGCACCAGGTTAAGATTTTGAAATCGGGTTTTAACTCTCCTCCAGTTACTATGAATTCCCTCGGTAATTCCCAACTAAGGGGCCGTGGGCCCGAATCCCATCACCCGCTCCACAGAGTTACTCTATCACCTTTCATGCTATCGCGCCAATAATTACAACACGGGTTGGTAAAGTATCTCTGGCTTTGAACTCATCAGACCTGCCGCAATTCCAGGCATGCTGCATATCTCAAGGCGCTGATTGTTATGGTACTACATACATAAGTCAATCTGTTTAAGCTATCTAAGCTAAGCTGCACCTTTTCTAGCTACAGGAGTTCTAAGCGGCATGGTAATCACGATCACTCTTGCGCCCTAAAATAGGCCACCGTCTTCGCGATCCCTTCCTTCAGGAGTAGCTGGGGGCGCCAGCCCAGCTCCCGCTCCGCCTTGCTCCAGTCGAGGCATATCCGCTGAATCTCCCCGGGGCGAACCGAAGTATAGAGTGGAGCGCTATCGTAGCCAAGTGCCGCAGCGAGGGCATCGAAGATCTCCTGGTCTGAGGTCTCCACTCCGGTGCCTATATTGCAAATAGCGTTTTTCCCTTGCTCCATCGCTAAGAGATTCGCTGACACCACATCGGAGACATGGGTATAGTCGCGGGTCTTATCCCCCGAGCCGAAGATGGTGGGTCGTTCTCCCCCCAGCATCTGACGAGCGAAGATAGCGACAACGCCGGCCTCGCCAAGGGGGTTCTGCCTGGGACCATAAACATTAGGGTATCTGAGCACCACATAATTGAGCCCATACTGAAGGGCATAGGAATGGAGGTAGTGTTCTACGGTGTGCTTTGAAACCCCGTATTGGGAGGTAGGATTAATCGGGTGATTTTCGTCAACGGGCAAATATTGAGGTTCGCCATAGACTGCTCCACCGGATGAGGCATAGATAAAATTTCTCACCCCATAGCGAACCGAATTAACGATGACATTGAGGCTGCCTAGAATATTTTCCTGGGCATCGAAGAGCGGCTCGGCAACCGACCTCCTTAGGTCTATTTGGGCGGCATGATGGCTGACGATATCCGGCCTTTCCCGCTCAAAGATATCCGCTAGCCCTAAATCACCGACGCTCAACTCATAGAGCTCTGTTTGTGGATTAACATTCTCCCGGCATCCCGTAGATAGGTTATCGACTACCACCACCTCATCGCCCCGCTCAATTAAGGCCTCAACCAGGTGGGACCCGATAAAACCAGCTCCTCCGGTGACCAGGATCTTCAAGTTTTCCCTCCCTGGTTAAAAAGCTGACTCTGGGGCCCGAGATACTTTAAACCCTCTAGGATGGCTTTGCCATGCCAGTCAAAGGATAGCTCAGGCGACTGGAGCAGCGATTCATGGATCCCCTTTGACGTAGTGAGATGAAATAGGTAATCGATCTGGCGGTCAGTGAGCCTCTCGTAGAGGCAGCGAGCGAAGTAACCAATCCGCAGCTCCCACCCGATCTTCTCCTGCCATGCCTCTTGATAGCCGGAGAAGAGCTTTTCGGAGAAGGTATCGGTGGCGAGCGCCTGGTGCAGGGTATCGCTGGCCATCTCAGCGCACAGTAGGCCATAATACACCCCGCCGCCGGTGGTAGGTTTCACCTGCCCTGCGGCATCGCCCACTACGATCACCCTTTCTCGATATGTTTTGGGCAGTGGCTTCAGCGGAATGCCTCTATAGGTGATCTTAGCCTCTGGTGAAGCTATCCTGCCCTGTTGAAACAGCGTGGCCAGAAGCATCCTGAGATGCCTGCCCGGTGTTCTCCGGGAGAAGAGTCCAACAAGTGC
>JAGMCC010000176.1 GCA_023129355.1 Dehalococcoidia bacterium
ATTGGCAGAGGATTAAGCAATGATGGAGACCGCCTCATCCTTGAGGACAGCGCGGAAACTGTTATCGATGCCATATCATACGGTGATGATGACACCATAATGCTGCCGCCATGCCAGGATGTGGCTGCAGGCAATTCCCTGGAGCGACAACCCGCGGGCTTGGATACCGACCAGGCCAGCGACTTTGTGGATAACCCGAACCCCACCCCCGGTTCCGGTTTGGCAATGCCCACGCCAACACCGACACCCACGTCGACACCGGCACCCACCCCAACAGCGGGTCCCACCGCTACTCCCACTATTGCTCCGACAGCGACGCCTACAACCTCCCCTCCCAGCAGTCCGACCCCGGAGGACACAACTCCAACACCCGAAGAATCTCCTGCCTCCCCTGGCGTGGCTCTGCGCGCTATCATTATCACCGCAGCGTTGGCTTTCTTTGCCATTGTCTTCTGGTTTGGAATCAAGCGAAGGAGAAAATAATTGCCTTGCGTCCCCCTATGGGATATAATTACGCACTAGGCCAATGCCAAAGCCATCTATAATGGCTATAAATGGTTAAGATTTTAGGCGTGACGAGGGAAAGCTGATGCCCTGGTTTTATTATCTGGGGACAACGCTCATGAAGTTTCTGCTCCTCCTTTTGACCCGCTGGCGGGTCAAGGGGAAGGAAAACATCCCTGCCCGGGGGCCTTTGATCGTGGTGTCCAATCACCTCAGCATCGTTGATCCCCCGCTGCTTTCGGCCAGCATTCATCGAAGGATCGTCTTCATGGCCAAGGAGGAGGCCTTACGTAATCCGGTCTTTGGCCCACTGGCGCGCGGCTGGCGAGCTTTTCCGGTGCGCCGCGGGGTAGTGGATCGAGCAGCACTCCGCTATGCAGAACAGGTATTAGCGGAGGAGCAGATACTGGGGATGTTCCCCGAGTCGATGAGGAGCGCTACGGCTCAGATGCAGCAGGGCTATACCGGAACCGCGCTCATCGCCCTGCGAAGTGGTGCCCAAATCCTCCCTGTTGGCATCACCGGTACAGAGGAGATCGATGGGCTAAGCGTTGTCTTCCGCCACCCCACCATAACCGTGAACATCGGTGAGCCCTTCACACCGCCTTCCACCGATGGCAGGTTGACCAAGGACCATTTAGCCCTGGCCACCGACTTTATTATGGAGCGTATCGCTGAGCTTCTCCCAGAAAGCTACCGAGGCTGCTATGAAAATAGAAAAGGCTGCTGAAATAGGGTTTTGTACCGGGGTGAAGCGGGCTATCAATATCCTGGAGCGGGCTGCCGTGGAGCGTGGCCCCATTCAGACCCTGGGACCGATAGTGCATAACCAGCAGGTAGTCGAGCGGCTCGCTAAATTTGGGGTTAAGGTAGCGGAAAGTTTGGACCAGCTCGAGGGGAACACGGTTGCGATTAGCTCCCACGGTGTTAGCCCCCAGGTAGTGGAGCAGATAAAAGATCGTGGGCTTCAAATAGTTGATACCACCTGCCCCTTCGTGCGCCGCACCCAGGTCGCCGCAAGGAGATTAGCCGGAGCAGGATTTTTCGTGATCGTCTTCGGCGAGGAGAGTCACCCTGAGGTGCAAGGCATATTGGGCCACGCTAAAGGGAAGGGGCTCGCCACCCTTGAACTCCCTAAATTTAACAATCCACCGCAACGAATCGGCATCCTTTCCCAAACCACCCAGTGCTTGTCAGGCTTTGTCCATTTTATCTTGTCCTTTGCCCAATCCTATCTTGCCCTCACCTCGGAGCTACGGGTGGTAAATACCATATGCGATGCGACAAGTAGGCGTCAGCAGGCAGCCCTGGAACTGGCAGAGCGGGTGGACCTAATGCTGGTGGTTGGCTCTCGAAGCAGCGCCAATACCCAGCGCCTTGCTGAGATATGTTCTGCTGTGGTGGAGACCCATCATATTGAACGGGCTCAGGAGATCGATCCTTTATGGCTTCGCAATCACCGCCCCCAATATATCGGGGTGACCGCTGGAGCCTCCACCCCCGAAGAGGCCATTGAGGAGGCGATGGCACTGCTTCTTGAAGATGCAGTGCGATAGAAAGGAAGCGGAGCATGGAGCAACAATATTCGCAAAAATTTGGTATCTATCTGAATATCAAAGAACTGAAGGTGGCGCGGATCAATTCCCCCCACTGGATCCCTTCAGCGCCGGATTGGGTCTTCCTCACCCCGGAGGTTAACACGACCCTGCTCAATATTCGCCAGCTCGCCAGGGAGCAGAAGCTGGTTAGTAAGCCCGATAAGCTGGTCTGGAGCTAGACCATAACACCAAGGTTGTCTGTTAGGCCAGCATACTGAGAGGTTCAAAAAAGGGCCTTTGTGTGATATAATAACAACTCATCAAGCCCGATATAGGAGGATGCTGGTTTTATGGATAAGGACCGCAGGGTCGTCTGGTTTGAGGAAGTGGGTAAAGAGGACATTCCCCAGGTCGGCGGGAAGGGGGCAAACCTGGGGGAGATGACCAAGGCCGGCATTCCGGTGCCACCTGGCTTTATCGTTACCGCCCAGAGCTATTACGATTTCCTCCAGAAATCAAACCTGAGTGATAAAATTCGCAAGCTGCTCTCCGATTTAGACACCAACGATAGCGAAAAACTGCAAAAGGTCGCCTCAAAAGTCAAAGAGTTGCTCAATGCAGCCGTCATGCCCAAAGAGACCGCCCGGGAAATCGCCCAAGCCTACGGCAAGCTGGGTAGCGGGGCAGTAGCGGTGCGCTCCTCAGCCACCGCCGAAGACCTGCCAGAGGCATCCTTCGCCGGCCAGCAGCGCACCTTCCTCA
>JAGMCC010000177.1 GCA_023129355.1 Dehalococcoidia bacterium
CAGGGTAAGGGGGTTGACATAATCGGGGATGGGGTCGATGTAGGTATCCGGTGGCGCCAGAGCTTGCGCTGGTACGCTCAGCGCTATTACAGGCGTCAGGGCAAACACTAGAATTAGTGCTACCACGATGCGCCATGCTGGGTTAAACCTCTTTTTCATTTCATTTCTCCTTTCGCTTTATTAAGTAAAAAGGCTGGCAGCCAGAACCTTCCGTGCTAGCTCATCCAGCCTCGCTCCATTGAACCCAAGGAAATGTCAAACTGCTGCCTCACTCTCGACCTTATCAAAGCTATCGACAATACACTCTACAAAATTGGCAGAGTATAACACAATCTAAAAGGAATGTCAATACCCTTGGGGTTATAACACTAAATATAACCATTGTCAATAGTTTGTTACAACATTCTGCGCAATTTTATCCCAGAGCATCAGCGTAGCGCTGCGATAGAGATCACCTCATCCCCCTCGTCAGGCTTCATCAGACTAGCCCCTCTTCTAATTCTCCCCTGAATCGGGATGTTTTCCGCCCGCATGCGAAGGATGACCCCTTGCGCGGAGAGGATCATCACCTCATCAAGGGTGTTGATAACACGCGCGGCGACCACCTTCCCTACTTTCAAACTGAGGCTCTTTATCCCGGTGCCCCCACGAGCCTGGAGGCGATAACTGGATAGGGGGGTGCACTTGCCAAAGCCATTCTTGGTAATTACCATCAGGTAAGCATTACTGGAGACAATGTCCATTGCCACCACACGATCATCAGGGGCAACATGGATGGCACGCACTCCACCGCTGGTGCGTGAGGCGGTCCTGAGTCCTCTAATAGCAAACCTGATCGCCTGAGCCCCTTCTGTCACTAGAATGATCTCGTCATCATGGCTAGCCACCCTGGCCGCCACTAGCTCGTCTCCTTTCCCTAGCCTCATAGCGATGAGACCGTTGGCGCGCACCGCGGCAAATCCCTCAAGATCACTCCGCTTTATCACACCGCGGCGTGTCGCCATAATCATAGAGGCCCCGGTAACAAAGCTTGATACCGCCAGAATCTCGGTTACCTGCTCTGTCTCACCTACGGAGATCAATTTTACCATTGGTATCCCTTTGGCCGTTCGGGAGGTCTCCAGTGGTACTCGGTAGCATTTAAGGGAGTATACCCTCCCCCGATTGGTGAAGAAGAGGAGGGTATCGAGGGTATCGGCGACCAGGAGAAGGCGCACGCTCTCTGCCTCTCGAGTGGCGATACCCATCACCCCTCTCCCTCCTCGCTGCTGCACCCGGTAGCTTTCAATAGGCATTCGCTTTATATATCCACGGGTAGTGAGGACGATCATCACCTTCTGATGGTGGATCAGATCCTCCTCCCTGAACTCCTCTGGCTCCTCTTCAACGATCTCCGTCCGCCGTGGGTCACCGTATTTTGTCTTTAGCTCGACTATATCCTCCTTGACCAGAAAGAGGATCTTCCGCGGGTTAGCTAACAGGTCCTCCAGGTAAGCAATGGTTTTCAACACCTCGGTATACTCTTCTATCAGTTTTTCGCGCTCCATGGCAGCAAGGCGCCGGAGCTGCATGTCCAGGATGGCTTGGGCTTGCGCCTGGGTCAGATTAAAGGATGCCATCAGATTTCCCCGCGCCGCCTCAACGCTTGAGGAGCGGCGAATCACTCCGATAACCTCGTCCAGGTGGTCGAGAGCGATCTTCAGCCCCTCAAGGATATGGGCCCGCTCCTTAGCATGGCGAAGCTCAAACCGGGAGCGACGGACGATGACCTCTTGGCGAAAGCTGATATACTGCTGAAGCGCTGTTTTCAGGCTGATCACCCTGGGCTGCCCATCGATAAGGGCCAGCATGTTGATGAAGAAGGCTGACTGCATCGCCGTATGCTTAAAGAGGTTGTTCAAGACCTGTTCCGGTTGGGCATCCCTCCTCAGCTCGATAACGATACGTATCCCCTGCCTGTCCGATTCATCGCGCATCTCGGAGATCCCTTCTATCCTCTTTGCCTTGACCAGATCGGCGATACGCGCTACCAACGCTGCCTTGTTTACCTGGTAGGGAAGCTCGGTGACCACTATCTGATGGCGTGCCTTAGCGAGCTCATCAATACTGTATCTAGCTCGGATCAAGACCTTACCCTTACCTGTGGCATAGGCATTCTTGATCCCCTCTCGTCCGAAAATAATTCCCGCGGTAGGGAAGTCAGGACCGCGAATGAAATCGGTGAGTTCGTCCGCCGATGCCTCGGGGTTTTCAATGAGATAGCAGATGGCATCTGAGACCTCACCGAGATTGTGGGGGGGGATGTTGGTGGCCATGCCCACCGCGATACCAGAGGCACCATTTATAAGTAGATTGGGGAGCCTTGAGGGAAGCACGGTAGGCTCTCTGAGGGTACCATCGAAATTGGGTGCCAGCTCGACTGTCTCCTTATCGATATCAAGGAGCATCTCCTGAGCGATCCGGGAAAGGCGAGCCTCAGTATAACGCATCGCCGCTGGAGGGTCGTTATCCACACTGCCAAAATTCCCCTGCCCATCGATTAGCACATACCTCAGGGAGAAATCCTGCGCCATGCGCACCATAGCTTCATAGACCGGGGCATCGCCATGGGGGTGGTATTTACCCAGTACCTCGCCAACGATACGAGCGCTCTTCTTGTGGGCACTGGAGTGGGTAAGCCCCAATTCTCCCGTGGCGTAGAGGATCCGTCGTTGCACCGGCTTTAACCCATCGCGCACATCGGGCAAGGCTCGGGAGACGATCACGCTCATGGCATAGTCCAGATAGG
>JAGMCC010000178.1 GCA_023129355.1 Dehalococcoidia bacterium
GGATAAAGGTCATCGACCAGGAGAAATGCGTCAACTGCGGCTCCTGTGTCGATGCCTGCCCACCCCAGTACAGCGCCGTTATTAGAATATCGCCGGTTAGCGAGCTACCACCTTCAGAACCGAGGCCTCCTGATAAAAATGGAAAAGATTAAGCTAACTATCGACGGTGTCCCAATTCGGGCAAAGCAGGGCGAAAAAATACTTTTCGCTGCCCTGGATGCGGGCATCTATATACCCAACCTGTGCGCCATTCACGGCGTCAGGCCGCATGCCGGCTGCCGCCTCTGCTTTGTCGAGATCGAGGGTAGGCCCGAGCCGGTTACCGCCTGCACCGAGGAAGTAGCCGAGGGCGCCATCGTCCACACCGATGGGCCCCGTATCCGCAGGCTCCAGCGAACCGCCCTGGAGCTGCTGCTGGCATCACATCCCATCGAATGCAAGACCTGCCCGGCAAACAAGCACTGCGAACTGCAAAACATCGCAGCTTTCCTTAAGGTCAAGCTGAATACGAAGCGCTTCCGTAAGAAGCTTCGTGATCTACCAGTGGACGACAGCCATCCCGATATCATCCTCGATCCGAATTTGTGCGTCGTCTGCGGCAAATGCATCTGGGCCTGCGTGGAACAGCGGGGCATCGGCGCACTCAACTATGCCTTTCGCGGCGACCGCATCATCATCAGCGCCTTCGGGGGCGATCGCCTGGTCGATACCAGATGCGATGGCTGCGGGCTATGCGCCGATGTCTGTCCGGTGGGCGCTATTTCGAAAAATGTGAAAAAGTCCACGTGAACAAACACAGGTGACACTATCAATGGAGATCCCGTTTTCCAAATGGCATGCCGCGATTCCCCACAGAAGGTCACGGCGCAACTATGACTCCACCGATCTTGAGCCAGACCTGCTGTCCCACATGCAAAACATTTGCCGTGATTTCAGACCTTTCCCGCAGGCCAGAGCAAAGCTAACAACCCAATCGCCCGATGAAATTTTTAAGGGAATCATCGGCCATTACGGTAAGATCAAAGGCGCTCCTGCCCTTATCGCTTTTATCGGCAAGATGGATGATCCTTACATTCAAGAAAAGGTTGGCTACTTGGGAGAAGGTATCATCCTGGAGGCAACAGCTAAGGACCTGGCCACTTGCTGGGTGGGCGGGTTTTTCCGCCCGAAAGTTGCTGCATCCGTCGTCGGCACCGGCGAAAACGAAAGAGTTTTAGCAGTAACCCCCGTTGGCTACGCTATAGAGGACTTTTCACTGGAAGAAAGAATAATGACGGGCTTTGGTCGAACCCACCGGCGTAAGCGCCTGGCAGAACTGGTAACTGGACTGGATCAGGCGGAGTGGCCTCAATGGATGAAATCAGCCCTGGAAGCAGCTACGCTAGCCCCTTCCGCTATCAACAGACAGCCCTGGCGTTTCTATGTAGAACCAGATAGTATAACCGTTTCTGTATATGGTTCAAGGCTCGAGTTTGGTATATCCAAGCGTCTGGATTGCGGAATCGCGATGTTGCACATCGAGGTCGCTGCACTGGACTACGGCGTGCAGGGCAAGTGGGAATTTCTAGAAACCCCCAGTGTGGCTAGGTTCAAGATTTGACCTACATGTGCACCGCTCACGAACTAGCCAGCACTACAATACCGTAGTATCGCTTGATGCCCTCACCAATAAAACCGGAGTGTTCCCTGCATGTAGGACTTTATCTGCGGTACTCCCGAATGCCCAACGACTTATGCCGGAATGCCCATGTGTAGACATAGCCACCACATCGGCCTGTATTTCGTCGGCGATCCTGATGATTTCTTCCGCCGGGACCCCAAGTCCAACCTCGGACATGGCGTTGATTCCTTTGTCCCTAAGTTCAGCACCCACTGTATCTAGGTAACCTTCGGACTTGGTCTTTATCTTGTCCATCTCCTCCGGGCTGTAGAGCTTTTGGACAGCTTCTCCCGGGATGCTGTAAACGAAGTAGGCTGGCGCCACCACCTGAAAGAGGACGACTTCCGCTTTGAGCTTGGAGGCAAGCTCACTGATATGGGGAATTACCGCTTCACTTTCCTTTGAGCCATCCAGGGGAACGAGTACCTTGTTCAGTATACTCTTCTGACGCACTTCGGGATGGGCATCCTTGGCCCTGATGAGCGCCACAGGCCGCTCCGTAGCCCTCACCACCTTAGCAGCTACGTTTCCCAAGAACCAGCGCCTGATGCCAGACCGGCCATGCGTAGCCATTGCGATCAGGCCGATCTTCTCCCTGTCCGCATAGTCCACAATCTGCTCGGCAGTATGTCCGACCAGATAGACTGAATCCACCTTGACCGGTTTCTCGCCATGCCTTTCGGCACCCTGCCTTGCGACCTCAACCATTTTCTCCATATATAACTGGTACATGTGTTGATACTTGTCCTCGGCTGACTCAAAAACGTGTATCAGGGTAACCTCAGAACCCAGAGCTCCTGCCAACTCCTCAGCATAGGGTAGTGCAATCTCAGCCAGCTCCGAACCGTCCAGGGGAACGAGTATTTTCTCATACATCGTGAGCCTCCCACCCTTATTATACACCTATAAATGATTATACAACTTTCGGGCATGCTAAAAATAAGAGCTGTTGCGAGTCTACTCTTGGCCCTTCGCTAAAGCTCCTTGAGCTTGATGATGGCCTCAAGCGGATTCACCGAGGAGATATCCAGCTTCAGGTTTCATCTCTAACTGGGTGCTCCTCTGCTCAGAGCATCTGCCGCTCCAGGGGAACTTTTCCCGGTGGTGGGGCGTGCGCTCAGCGCC
>JAGMCC010000179.1 GCA_023129355.1 Dehalococcoidia bacterium
CGGGCTCCCCGTTGACGAGATTGGGCGAGAGCGATTAAGGGTGGCACGGGAGGAGGCTACCCTTTGGCATAAAACGGTGGTGCTCAAGGGGGCACATACCGTGGTGGCTTCGCCCGACGGCGAGGTAAAGATTAGCGCTATGGCGAACCCGGGCCTGGCTTCAGCGGGTACCGGGGATGTGCTCTCGGGGGCCATCGCGGGTCTTTTAGCTCAGGGGCTTCCCTATCTTGCTGCTGCCGCCTGCGGGGTCTACCTCCACGGGTTTGCCGGGGAAATGGTGCGGGCAGAGCTTGGCGATGCTGGCATGGTCGCCAGCGACCTGCTGCCTGCCCTGCCCAGGGCGATCAAGAAAATCAGGGAAGGCTAAGATGTTACTGGCCATCGATATAGGAAACACCAATATTGCCTTCGGCGTCTTTGACGGGGAGACGCTGCGTGCTACCTGGAATGTGGCCACCGACATCAATAAGACAGCAGATGAGTATGCCGTCCTGCTTTTGAACCTGCTGCCAAGAGAGGGTCTCGCCCTCTCCGATATCGATCACGTGGGCATTGCCTGCGTGGTGCCCCCGCTACTTACCATTTTCGAGGAGCTGAGCCAGCGTTACTTTAAAATTCCGCCGCTCATCGTCGGACCGGGGGTGAAGACTGGGGTGAGTATCTGCACCGACAACCCCCGTGAGGTGGGTGCAGACCGGGTGGTGAACACCGCGGCAGCTCACCACCTCTATGGCGGGCCGCTGATCGTGATCGATTTTGGCACCGCTACTACGCTAGATGCGGTATCCAAAGAGGGCGATTACCTCGGTGGCGCCATCGCCCCCGGTATCGGCATTGCCGCAGAGGCGCTTTTCGAGCGGGCATCAAAGCTGCCCAGGGTGGAGTTAATCCCTCCAGAACACGCTATCGGCAAGAATACTGTAACCACGATGCAATCGGGAATCATCTTCGGCTATGTTGGGCTTATCGAAGGCTTGGTGACCCGCATAAAGCAGGAACTGGGGGGGGAGGCGTATGTTGTGGCCACTGGCGGCCTTGCCGAGGTGATCGCCACGGAGACGAAAGTTATCGATACGGTGGACATGCACCTGACCCTCATCGGATTACGATTGATCCACGAGCTGAATCAGTAGGAGAAGAGATGGTTGGAGACAAAACCATAGTTCTGGGTGTCACCGGCAGTATAGCCGCCTATAAGGCGGTGGAGCTGGCCAGCGAGCTCACCAAGGATGGGGCGCTGGTCGATGTGATAATGACCAGGTCAGCGCTGGAGTTCATCACCCCGCTGACCTTCCGCAGCATCACCCAGCGGCCGGTGGTTACTGAAATGTTCGACCTGGAGTCCGAGTTCAGCATCGAGCATGTATCCTTAGCGGAGCGGGCCGATTTGGTGGTAATCGCCCCGGCTACGGCAAATATCATCGCCAAGCTGGCAGGGGGTATCGCCGACGACATGCTTTGCTGCACTGTTCTCGCCACCAAAGCGCCGGTGCTCGTGGCCCCGGCGATGAACGTGAATATGTATGAGAATCAGGTTACTCAGGAGAACATCGCCCGGCTTAAAGAAAGAGGATGTAAATTTATCGGACCCGCCTATGGTCGGTTAGCCTCTGGTGCCTGGGGATTGGGGCGCCTCGCCGAGATCGATGACATCCTGGGCACGATTCATCAGGTGTTGGGCCGAGGCGGCGACCTGGCGGGAAGAAAGATCGTGGTAAGCGCCGGAGGCACCCAGGAGCCTATTGACCCGGTGCGCCATATCGGGAATCGCTCCTCAGGGAGGATGGGCTATGCCCTGGCGGAGGCCGCCCGGGACCGCGGGGCGGAGGTGGTCTTGGTGAGTGCCCCGACTGCTCTCACCCCCCCCATCGACGTAGTGGTGGTTCAGGTTCAAACCACCCTCCAGATGCGAGACGCCATCGCTGCTGCCACCGCCCGGGCTGACGCACTTATCATGGCGGCTGCCCCGGTTGACTACCGCTCCGCGGCCACAGCGAAGACAAAGATTAAAAAGGGGACCGGGGCCCTCACCCTGGAACTGGTGGAAAATCCGGATATCCTAAGCGAGGTAAAGGGCGAGAAAGGCGATTTTGTTAGAGTTGGGTTTGCTGCGGAGAGCGAAAACCTGGTGAAAAACGCCAGGGAGAAGCTAAAGAAGAAGAAGCTCGATCTCATCGTGGCTAATGATATCACCGCCGCCGATAGCGGCTTTGGCGCCGATACCAACCGGGTGGTGCTCATCGACCGCTCCGGTAAAGTGACGAAACTGCCCCTTCTTCCCAAATCGGAAGTGGCTGATAAAATACTGGACAGGGTGGTGGAATTGCTACGAGAGAAGCGAGCCTGTATAGAAATAGAGTTAAGGACGATACACAGCTATAAGAAATTTGCAATGATACCGGTGAAGAAAACTCACAGACATTTCTTCCCTGGGTATAAAATAGATTTCATACTACAAACTGATATTGGTGAAATTAAAACTTGGGTCTCAGGACGAAGGGGACCTGCCCATGTCGGCGATCCGATGGCAGGTGATCTCATTTGCAAGGGGCTTAGACCCTGGTATGGTAAACATACTGAACTGGAAGACGGAGCTAAACTAAAAGTAGTAGAAATCGAGTCAATGAAGCGCTATCGGCTCGAAATCACCCGAGTTCACCGTTATTAGTAGCCTTATTATGACAGCACAAAAACTAGCAGAGATACCCAAGGCCTATGACCCCCAAAAAGTAGAGACCAAGTGGTATCAGTTCTGGCTGGAGAAGGGCTA
>JAGMCC010000018.1 GCA_023129355.1 Dehalococcoidia bacterium
GCTCACCAGTAATCCAGCTACTGATGGGACGCCATCGTGGTCGCCGTAGGTTAGGCAAGCAGCCCAAGACAAGAGCTTGCCCTCCATCCAAACGGTTTTTGCTTCCTTTTGCGGTCTAAAAAGCTCCTCAGGGCATCCACATAGGAGTTCTTACCACCTTATCATTTTCTACTCAAATCAGCATAGAGCCAATAAGGCATTGACTGGTGAGCATTTGGCTGCTAAGCTCTAGTAGAAGTCCTAGACTTAGGTGGGCGAAGTGCAGCCCCACTGCGTGAAGCGCTGAGAAAAGGTAGAGCTCGAGAGGCCGCAGTCGATAGTAATGAACGACAAGCGCCCCGCAACTCTAGGCGTCGAATCGTATTCCATAATGACACGGTTCAGCAATGAGTAGCACCCGGGCGGTAGCCGTGGCAACAGGCTGCCGGGAACCCCATTGTATCGGAAGGAGGTAAGAAACATGGATGAAGCAACGAAGGCACTGCTAAAGGAAGCGGTTGGTATAACCGATGAAGACCTGGCCAAGGTTCAACGGAATATAGAGAAGATATTCTCCAATGTTGGGTGGGGGATGCAGTATAAGATCGTGGCTGAGGTTATTTCATCCAGGTACTGCTTCGCTGGTGTCAAAGTGGGAGACAAGTTTGTATTTAACCCTTTCTTGGACCCGAAGCAGACCACCTGTCCCCTTTGCCCCAGGGCGCTCCTCCCCGTGCTCATTGCTTTGCACCCGGTTTGGGAGCGTGGTGTGGAGGGGGTTGACCTGAACGATTCGGCTTTTGGTGGAATCGCTGGGTGCCTGGACCCGGGACTGGAGGCCGGAGGTCTGGGGCATGTGAACTTCAAGCTCTACGCTGAGGAGATCCGGTAATATAGTAGGCGCAGACTTGACGGGGCAAAAAGACCCCTCTGAAATCGATGATTTGATACTCTCAGCACCTTGCTGGGGTTATCAGCATCGTTCCCGATATCGCTAAAAGGCCTGGGCTTGTATGCCATGAGCGGCCGGCAACGCGGTGCTGGGTGGCCTTCCAATAATGCTCCCCAGAGCAGTAGTCGAGATCTGCCTCCGCCCGGGGATGTAGCCGGCTTCCCACACCTTGAGCGCTGACAGGCTAGACAACCGTTACCCTATATTCCTTCATTAGCCCCTTTTCCTCTTTCACAATAACGCCGAGGGCACGAAACACCATATCCTCATGCGTGATATCATACCTCATAGCATTGCCGAGTATGGCAACATTGGTAATGTTGAGCCCGCCCTGCTGAAACAGGCCCTTCATGAAGGCTTCTATATTGTCTCGGCCTTTCAAACTGACAGGCTCCATTCCAACTTTGGTAAAGCCATCATCATAGAATTCCCCGTCTTTGGTGAAAAGCGAGGCAAGTCGGCCGGCGTCTCCCTGCCTAACACACTCGCTGTAGGTCTGTAGTAGGTTCATGATTTGCGCCTCCTTGACCAATTTTGGATAGAAATCAAGCGATAGGGTATTGTCAGACCGTTAACCCCTCGATATTATACTGCCTCTAATCATCGATTGTTAATCCTCTGTACACGTCCGGTACATTGGTGAAACATCACCGTTCGCCTAATATTCCCCGTCATTATGAGGAGCCCTTGCGACGAAGCAGTCTTGGGGATGGTGGCGAGACGCTGAGATTGCCGCGCCTTCGGCTGGCAATGACAAATTGTTTATTTCCCAGCCACCCGCCCTGAGATGGGGCACTGCTCCGATATATCGAAGAGGCCCCCGCTAGGGGGGACACCGAGTTGGAGCGGATGCTCCAACCTACCCATAAACAAAGACCTCCGCCACCAATATAGGCCGAAGCGTCCCCCGATCTATCGGGGTCGGGGGACTCCCATTTATAGTCCCTGCTTAGTAGAACCTATGGTGTAGCACGGATGTCTTCTGCTCCACTTGTCCCCGTGTTTGATTTATCGAAAAGCGTCTCGCAATGATAAGTGAAGCGAAATCCACGATACCAAGTACCAACTATCTATCTTAACGAGATCATCCTCTACCGCATGACTGGAACTAAATTGCCATGCTGGCGCTTCACAGTTTCAAGGGGAGCTGCTATATGCTCCTTCCTACCTGGGCGCCAGCAGCGATCGCCTCCGTAGCCTTGGCCGGGCTCTGTGCATCGCCAATGACATGCACTTCGCTGACCTTGCCCTCGATCTCTTTGGCAAGCTCGTTGACGGATACCGCCCCCATAGCAAGAACAATGGTATCCATTCCCCCTATGGTCTCCTCCCTGCCATCACGGCTAACGACCACACCATCGCTGACGATCCTCTGTATAGTTGCTGAGGTGACCACCTTCACCTTCTGCTCAGCCAGGCGCTGGAGGAGGAAAAACCTAGGACCGGGAGCCACGTCGCTGGCAATCTCTGGCAGCATCTCCACTATGGTAACGTCCCTGCCATACGAGGCAAGGAGGTCAGCCGTTTCACAACCCACCATCCCCCCGCCTGCCATGACCACCCTGGGCCCGGTCCTCACCATGAAGGTGAGGACATCCTGGGCGGTAACCACGTTTTCGCCGTCCGTACCAGGTATGTCAGGAATCAGGTGCTTGCTCCCGGTGGCAACGACCACCACCTCAGGTTTCAGTTCATCCACTGTGGAGGCGTTTGCCTCCTGTCCCAGCACTACCTTGACCCCGCTCTTGTACAACTGGCGAGCCTGATATTTGATGAAGGGGATAATCTCCTGTTTGGCTGGTGGGATAGAGGCGATACGGAACTGCCCACCGAGTTCGGTCTCCTTTTCATAAAGGGTGACATCGTGCCCCTTAAGTGCAGCAACCCGGGCTGCCTCCATACCGGCGGGACCGCCGCCGACAACCAGTAAGCGCTTCGATTTGGCCGCTGGGGCAATCGCCATCTGTCGCTCACGGCCTACCTCCGGGTTGACTTGACACCTGGTAGTGTAGACTGTCATGAGGGCATGTATGCACTCCTGGAGGCAGCCGGTACACCATCGAATATCCTCAAAATGCCCAGCGGCTACCTTATTAGGGAGCTCGGGATCGGCATAGAGGCCTCGCCCTATGGCCACCAGGTCAGCCTTCCCTTGGGCGATAACCTGATCTGCCATTAACGGGTCGTTCAGTTTTCCCACCGCGATGATGGGCACATCGACCGCCTTCTTGATTTGCTCGGCGGCATAGATATTGAGCCCCTTGGGGACGGACATAGGGGCAACGATGTAGGTCTCCGCATTGATGTAGACCCCGGTGGAAATGTGGAGGCCGTCAGCCCCGGCGGCAACCAGCAACGGAGCCACCGCCAGCGACTCGTCCAGGTTGAGCCCTCCGGGAACCCGTTCATCAGCGCTGAAGCGGAACGTGATGGGGAAATCAGCTCCCACCTTTGACCGCGATGCCTGCAGGATCTCCAGGGCGAAGCGCATCCGACTGTGAAGGTCTCCCCCATACCTATCAGTGCGCCGGTTGCTGTAGGCTGACATAAACTCAGCTATAAGATACCCGTGAGCGCCGCAGATTTCCACAGCGTCAAATCCGGCCTCCCTGGCGCGGCGGGTAGCCTGGGCGAAGCACTCGATCATCTCCTCTATATCAGCAATGGTCATCACACGGGGCATATCCTGGCAGTAGCGACAGGGGCATGGTAATGGCGATGGACCCCAGGGCGGCCCTTCCCCTCCCATGGCGGGCGCCTGCCGACCTATGTGCCAGAGCTCAACGGACACCTTAGCGCCGGCGGCATGCATGCGATCGGTGAACCGCTTCCAGCCAGGGATGAACCTGTCATCATACATGGAGGCGAGGCCTATCTCTCCCATACCAAAGGCGGCTAGGTGATGAACCACTGTATCCTCCACAATGATCAACCCAGCACCGCCCCTGGCCCTTGCCTCGTAGTAATCAATAAGCCTGTCGCTGGGAGAGCCATCCTCACTGGCCATGAGCGTACCCATAGGAGGCATAACAATACGATTCTTCAGCTCCATGGTCTTGATCTTGATCGGTCTGAAGAGATGCTCCAGCCTAATCTGCTCTTCCACTATGTCCTCCTTTCGACTTCTGTTCTGGACTCAGGGGCTCTCCTTCACATCACTACTCAATCCGAAGTTCTCTGGAGATCCTCAACCCCTTGCTCTCACACCGGGTAACGCCCGCAGCACTGCTGCATATCCGGATTTCTCATACCATATTTGGAAGGGTGCCGCCTTTTTCAGGTTGGCTATTAAATGTGACCGAGTACGGGAGCGACTCTGGCGCCGTCCTCATTCTTAAACGACCAAGTGTTCCTTTGCCAGCCACAGGGAAGAGCGCGAGGAATCGATAAAGCGCCTTTCATCCTCGATGAGCTCCTTTGAGGCCCGCTGCCCCTCCGGCGAGGCCAACGCCATATCCAGAGCCTCGCGATCCTTCCACCAAAGCTCAGCGACGCCGTCGAATGGATCCATGGCATCGCGCGTGGCGCGAAATGCTTCATTGAGCGGGTCTTCAAGGGTGCGAACCTGCACGTAGCGGAAGAGGCGAAGGGCCGCGGCATGCCTCTGGACGAGCGGGCCATGGGTCTCACGCCAGTAACTGTGGCACTCCTCCAGAGACAGATTGGGCAGCCGGCAGAAGAAATATACCAGCTTTATCATCGGGCTCTCTATCTCGGCGACTACTCCTCCGGGCACTCCTTCGATGACGACACTGTCCTCTGCCAACCACAGGGAAGAGCGCGGGGAATCGATAAAGCGCTGTTCATCCTTTAGGAGATCATCGCCGGCCCGCGCTGCTTCCGGCGAGGCGAACATCGTAAACAATGTCTCTTGATCCTTCCAGCAAAGCTCAGCGACGCCGTCGTACGGCTCCATGGCACCGCGTGAGGCCCGCATTGCCTCATTCAGCGGGTCCTCGATCCGGTAAACCTGGAGGTAGCGGATCAAGCCGATGGTAGCCGCCTGCTGCCGCACGAGTGGGCCATGGGTCTCGCGCCAGTAACTGTGGCATTCATCCAGAGAAAGGCCAGGAAGCCGCCGAACAACATAGACCAGCTTGAGCATGATAGTTCCTCCTTTCCGACTTTCTACCAGCTGCTTCCCTGCTTGTATCGAAGACTAGCCTAGATTTCAAATGTGAAGGAACGGGGCAATGTTATCACTGCTGCTCGCCGGCTGTCAAGGCTCATAATGCGGGATCTCCCATTTTAGCTCCCAATAGGGTAGCTCTCATCCCTCATCACTCTGGGCTCCGATGTTACTCATGTGTCATGTTGCAGTGAAGCCTGCTCGGAATGAGGCAGCCAACAGATGGGCGTTATGTGTCCTTCGTGCCACGGCGATACTTGATAGACCGTCAGCATGATACCATGCAGAGATGCTTCTCCACAAGAGACGCAAGCCTCTCTTTCACTCTTTAGTCAAGCGCACTTAAGAAGAAGCTGGCAGCACAGAGGAAATAGCCTCATTTGCCGCCCAAATCTGGGGTCTTACGGGAGTGGAACTAAAGGAAATTCAGACCTCTCCGGAAGGGTATCGCTCGATGGCATCGCCCAGCGCCAGCTTCCTCTCAATGCCGCGTATGTAGTCCCTAATGGGTTTTAAATCAGCAACCAATAAACTAAATCTCCAAGCCTCTGATTAGTTTCAAGTCTGTAAAAGGATAATGATCCACATTGTTGGTTAACAGGGGTGCATTAATCTGCAAAGCCGTTGCGGCAATGATGGCATCCGCAATACCAATCGTCATTCCCTTTGAGCGAAGCTCTCCCAGCATTGTTCCTGCCCGTCGGGCAATAGGTATGTCAACGACAACCGAGATAAGGCCGTCGAGGAAAGCGTTGGTTGCCCCCTCTTCTCCGGGTTTCATTCCCTGGTATATCTCAAGATGGGTAAGGGTGCTTATTGCCAGAAGCCCTTCCCCGGCCCAGTGCTCCATAAGCCCTCTGGCATACTCATGTTGCCTCAGGAAATCAATGGCAACATCAGTATCTACCAAGCAGGAGATGCCCTTGACCCGGCTACTTTGCACTTGCGCCTCCTAGCCGCGACAGCCGTTCGCTATCCGCTTCCCTGATAGAACGAACATAGGCAGTAGAGTCCTCAGGGGTTGCCAGATCAGGATGACTCTCATTCTTCCAGGCACCGAACCCTTTCTCTAGGGCTATCTTCTGCTTGCGGTAGGCCAGGTAATGCTCCAGTGCCTCGGTGAAAAAGGAGCTCACCTCTCCTTGAGACGCAATAGAACGGATTTCGCCAACCAGCTCCTTGGGTAGCGTAACTGACACCTTTTCTGTCTTTCCTTTTCCACCCATTTATTTCCTCCCTTCGGTAATACCAGCTACGGTATATTAATAATACTACCGATAATCTTACATGTCAACGCCTAAGTCTATGTTTCCATTGGCGCATAATCGTCAATGTAGGAGTCAATCACTTATTGTGCGGCCAAATCTACTTTTCCTCGCCACTTCCCTAGCCTTTTCGAAGCCGGTGCCTGTTAACATCAAGAGATGTCTGCCCTCATTAACAATATAGCCACGTTCACAAAGATTTCTGAATGCTTCAAGATATTTGGCAGCAAATGCAGGGTCGGCGGTCTTAGGGTCACGGAAATTTTCTTCTCCCGCCCTTACCCAAGTTCCTGGGATTTGATCAACAGAGAGAACATGGAATGTGCCCTTTTGGGCAGCAGCAATGATTAATTCTCTCTCCGCCTTAGAGAGTTGTTTCCTCTTGTAGCCTTCTATGAATTTGCTGCTACTTGACAGGGCTGTCTGGTCGCTGGTCTTGGACTTATTAGATGCCTTGACAACTGGATGCTATGAACACATAATGCGCACCAAGGAAACCAAATGCAAATGGGGGCACAAGATGTGGGACGCTTCAAAATGTGACCTGTGCGGCGATTGTCTAGTGAGGTGTCGTTATGTCGATTATGACAAGGAAAAGGCCGTGGCCGAGATTAGGCTGCTCATGGAGGGCAAAGACGCTGACATCCTAACCAAGTGTATTACCTGCATTGCCTGTAATGACTACTGCCCGACCGGAGCTGACCCCTCTAACCTCATCTTCAAAATGCAGGAAAGGATAGGCACCTCCCCCATAGTAGTAGCCTTGGCACCCTTCCTGGATGTAATTACCAAGGGACTCGAAGGGCAGGGAGAGCCTGGCCATCTGATAGCTGGCGACCCTGATAAGCCTGTCCTTTCACTCGACTCCTTCGACTTTGGAGAAATCCCCGAGGGAACCCTAGACAGTCAGCTATTTAAGGGCATGACTGTGGTCAGAGGAATTGAGTACATGTCCTTAGTCGGCTGTGTGCATATGGGCGGGGAGAGCTTTGTTGAGAAGTACGGCCAGAGGGTCATCGACAAGCTAGCCAGTTTGGGTAAGGACATCGTGTACTTCCACAATGAGGGCTTTGCTCTGGTGCACGTCAAAGCCAAGGAGTACGGCATCACCGTTCCCTTTGGCTACATGCACCTCTTCGAGCACCTGCGCAACTATCTGAGGGACCATCAGAGCAGCATCAGTAAGCTGGGCAAGAAGGTCGCATACCAGGCAAACTGCGCCACCAGGTACGTGCCGGAACAAGACGACTTCCTTGACGAGATCTTCGAGCTCATCGGGGTGAAGCGGCCTCCCAGGCTGTACGAGCGGTTGAACGCCGTCTGCTGCACCGCGCCGATTATTAACACAAACAGGGAGCTGGCCATTGGTATACAAGAGAAGAATGTTAAGGACGCCATCGAATGTGGTGCCGATGCCCTAATAACATCTTGCCCCTATTGCGACAGAGTCATGCGGCGGCCTACCTCACAGCTTAGCCTGACCAAGATTTTTATCACTGACCTGTGCCGTATCGCCCTGGGGGAGAAGCCCTGGCCAGAGGGATGAGGCATTCACCTACTCATCAGCGGGCAATACCCCGTAATTCACCCAGGGCAGCAGCTAGTCAATTGTGGAAAGGGAGAGTGGCTTCTGCCAGCTCAACAATCTGACCTCAGGCAACATTTCTCGGTTTTGTTAAGCATCGGCGCACTCTAGGCAGAGACAAGTAGCTCCAGCCGCACACAATAGCGATTTGTGTAATGCACCCCTTTCCACTGGTTCCCACTGACGAGGTGACCTTGACCGTCAACTACGCCAGCTGCTAGAATTATTCCTGGATATTATCTAACCGATTAGTGGTAGCAATTTGAAGATTGACCTGCACACCCATTGCCGCGAGGCGATAGCCTGCCCAACTCCCACGTTGGAGATCGTGGAGCGGATTATGGCTGCGGTGAAGAGGAAAGGGCTGGACGGGATCGCTGTTACCGAGCACTACACCAGCTACTATGGCCATAAGGTAAAAGAGATTGTCGATACCCATTTGGACGGCAAGGTAGTGGTCGTCCCTGGCCAGGAACTTGCCAGGATGCTGTTGGGCCGTGAGCCGGGGGTGATCCATGTGGTTGAGCTATACTTACCTGACGATCTGATTTTCAGGTTTATCGCTCATCCCGGCCATCCTTATATAAAGGACCTTAGCCAGTATATAGACGAGGGCATACATGGCATCGAGTTGAAGAACCCACTACACGATGGCGACGGCCTGACAGAAGAGCAGATAAAGGAGTTGGCCAAGAAGCATAACCTGATCCTGCTAACTAATAGCGACGCCCATCGACTGGAGGACATCGGAACCTACCACAATGAGATCGAGATTGAGGAGCTGTGTGCCCGGGCTAGAAAAGGCTAACTGAATTACGGTGGACGAGATTTTGGACGCCAGCTACGTTGCCACGGCCTAACAGGGTGCTCTGCTATGTCGAGCGATGCGAAGAAACAACAACGGTTTATATATGCTGGATGCGATCTGGGGATATGTTCGGCAAAGGTAGTTCTCACTGAGAACAAAAATATACTCACCTGCGAAGTCGTCCCCTACAAGAGCTTTCCCCATAAGGCAGCGGCATCGGCGATGGAAGGGGCTTTACGCAGAGCCGGGGTATCGGGGGATGAGGTCATCCCATGCCTATCTACCGGATTCGGCCATAAGGCCGTTCGCTTCGCCGATCGGACTGCTCCAGATATAACCTGCATTCTTCGGGGCTTAAGAGTGCTGAATCCGCAGGTCAGAACAGTAATCGATGTCGGGGGGCATACCCTGATAGCTTCCAATATCGGTCAGAACGGGGATCTGCTTGAGACAGCCGTCGTTGATGTTTGTACCGCCGCAACAGGGCTGTTCATCGAGGTGATGGCAAAGGCACTGGAATTCCCGATGGAGGAGTTGGCCGCCGGTTCGCTTGCCTCGGAGAATCCTATTCGGATAACGAACACGTGTGTGGTGTTTGCCGAGAGCGAAGTGATATCGTCCATCAATGAGGGCCACAGCCGGTTTGATGTATTTGCCGGGATTGCCCTGGCAGTAGCAGACAAGATAGCAAGCGTGGCTAGAAGGATCGATATCCTTCCCGAAGTGGCAATGACAGGTGGGGTGGCCAAGAATGCCGTCGTGACGAGAGAAGTGGAGAGGCAATTTGGGCTCAAGTTTGCCGATCTGGGCGGAGTCGATCCGCAGATCGTTGCTGCCTTTGGTGCTGCACTGCTGGCGGAGGAGAGCGATCTTGCCGGGACGAAACCGGGGGTGGATAGAAGATGATTGTTGCCGGATGCGATATCGGGGCACTGACCGCCAAGGCGGTGGTGATGGAGAACGGCGGCATCCTGGACTCCGAGATAATTCCAGTTCGCCCCGATGCCGTGCTCTCGGCAACCGAGGTGATGGACCGCCTGATCGGGAACCTCGGTCTCTTGTACAGCGATATCGATCGTTGCGTAAGCACCGGATACGGGCGCGGCATCGTGCCCTTTGCCCAGACCAATCTTAGTGAGGTATCATGCCATGGAAGGGGCGCCACCTGGCTCATGCCCAGCGTAAGAACCATCATCGATGGCGGTGGCCAGGACTGCAAGGTTCTGAGCGTGGATAAGAAGGGGCTCCTGAAGGATTTCCGTATGACCGGCAAATGCGCTGCCGGAACCGGAAGGGCTCTAGAACTCATGGCCGAGAGCCTGGGTGTGGATATCTCCGAGATCGGTCCTCTTTCGCTCCGCGCTACCAGCCCGGCGACCCTGAGAGCCTTCTGTTCCGTCATGACCGAAATTGAAGTCAAACACCTGGTGGTGGAAGGGGTTGATACCGCGGACATCGCCGCGGGAATAACCAGGAGCGTGGCTAACGATGTAATGCTGCTGCTTTACAGGTTAAACGTTAAGAAGGATATCGCTATCACGGGTGGCATCGCTAAGAACATCGGGGTGGTGAAACAGCTTGAAGAGATGCTGGGCATGGAATTCGTTGAGTTGCCGGCAGATCCTCAGTTGATCGGGGCCATCGGCGCGGCCGTTTTCGCTGCCTATCAACTCACGAGCCCTCGTTCGCGCAGGGGATATTCGACTACGACTGGGAGATTATGGACAGAGTGCTGATAAGGAAACCAATCATTCACAGCATCCTGTAATTGCGTTAAATAAACGAAATAGCGATTTGTTCAGCGGCGGGATAGACTTACACATCCGGCTACCGACAGGCTACAATCATCACAATAAATGTGTTATATTCGTGTTGGGAGCACCGTGAATTGTCTGTTTGGTTGCTAGGCGGAGCGCAGCCCGTGAAGTCAAAAGCTGAGATTATCTGATGAACGGTAAGGTGGAGCAAGGATAAACTGGAAGGGAGATGATGTATCGTGCCATTGAAAACCGCTGTGGAGTACATCGAGAGTCTGCGTAAGCTGAAACTGGATCTCTATCTACTTGGTGAAAAGGTGGAGAATTGGGTTGATAATCCTATTATCAGACCATCAATTAATGCTGTGGCGATGACCTATAAGCTTGCTCACGAGCCCGATAACAAGGATCTGGCGACCACGGACTCGATGCTTACAGGAAAGAAGGTAAATAGATTCAACTCTCTCTTCAGGAGCACCGGTGATATGGTCAGTAAGGTAAAATTAGAGAGGGAGCTGGGACAGAGGACTGCCTGTTGTTTCCAGAGGTGCGTTGGTCTTTGACGGGATCAATGCTGTTTTTAGCACCACCTACGAAATTGACCAGGAGCACGGAACCAAGTATCATCACAGGTTTAGAGAGTGGCTGAAGTATGTTCAACAGAATGACCTCTGTGTCCAGGGTGCCATGACCGATGTCAAGGGCAACCGGGTGGTGGCTCCAAGCAAGCAGACTGACCCGGACATGTTTGTGCATGTGGTGGAGCGAAGGAGTGATGGGATCGTCATAAGGGGGGCAAAAGCAAGTCAAACGGGAACCGTGAATTCACATGAAATGCTCATTATGCCAACCCTGAGAATGCGGGATGGCGATGAAGACTATTCCCTAAGCTGTGCTATACCAACGGACGCTGAAGGCGTACACCTCATCTATGGAAGACAGTCCTGCGATACGCGCAAGCTTGAGGAGGGTGACATTGATGTCGGTAACTACAGCTTCGGTGGACAGGAGACACTGACTATCCTGGACAACGTCTTCGTCCCGTGGGATAGGGTTTTCATGTGTGGGGAGATCGAATTTGCCATCATGATGGTGGAGAGATTCGCCGCCTATCATAGACAGAGCTACGGCGGTTGTAAGCCGGGCGTAGGCGATGTGCTTGTTGGAGCGGCGGCATCAATGGCTGATTACAACGGGACACGTAGAGCCCCTCACATCAGAGAGAAACTTGGGGAGATGATTCATCTCTCTGAAACGATACATGCCTGCGGATTAGCTTGCGCCCACGA
>JAGMCC010000180.1 GCA_023129355.1 Dehalococcoidia bacterium
GAGTTACTACTATGATGAGGCTGCCGGCTTCGGCCTGACCCCCGATATTAATGCTGCCGGTCTATATGACGCTCTTATGCCAGTACCACAAAGCGGCACGGAGATGGACCGCGGCCGGGCCGGGGGTGATTGGGGGGAGATCGTAAAGCCCAAGTCGGTGGAGCTTCTCTACCTGCTCGAGTCCGGGGACCTGGACTACGCCTTTGAATATCGCTCCGTAGCCATACAGCACGGACTTGATTTTGTGGAGCTTCCTGACGAGATAGACCTCTCAAATATTGATTTTGCGGATTTCTATGCCACCGCTGAGGTAGAGGTAACCGGCAGGGAGCCGGGAACGACAACCACCCTGATCGGGGCGCCCATTGTATATGGGATCACCATCCCCAATAATGCCCCCCACCCTGAACGGGCGGTAGATTTCCTGGAGCTAATGCTTGGCCTACAGGGGCAGTCTATAATAGAGAGCTGCGGCCAGTCACCTATCGTGCCGGCGATCGCCAGCGACCGGGATAAAATTCCCCAGGGGCTCAGGGAGTTTGTTGCCGAATAATTAAGCTGATAGCTGAGGGCGGGGCAGTAGCCCGGCCTTCTCGACGATCTCGGCTACCGCCTCCTCCCATTCTATGGCCATCAGGTGGATCCCGGCTACGCCCTCGATCTGGCGCACCTGGTTAATGATATCAATACAGAGGTCGATGCCCATCCTCTTGCCCTCGCCCTTGGGGGCGGCGGCCATGCGGTCCACCACCTCATCGGGGACATCCATGCCCGGAACCTTGGTCTTCATATACCGGGCCGCACCTGCCGATTTAATCGGTGCCACACCGGCAAGGATATATACCTTTTTATGCAGTCCCCGCTGGCGCACCGCCTCCATCCATCTGGCAAACCTCTCCACATTATAGATGATCTGGGTCTGAATGAAGTCGGCACCCGCTGTCACCTTCTTGGCAAGGCGAATTGCCCGGAAGTCAAAGGGGTCTGCAAAGGGGTTAGCGGCTGCCCCGATGAAGAGGCTTGGTGCTACGGAGATCTCATCGCCGCACTGAAATTTCTCTTCATCCCGCATATTTCTTGCTATTTGAAGGAGTTGGATACCATCTATATCGAAGACACCCTTGGCCTGAGGATGGTTGCCAAAGGACTGATGGTCCCCGGTGAGGCAGAGGAGATTCTTCATCCCCAGGGCTGACATGCCCAGTATATCCATCTGAAGGGCGATCCGGTTTCGGTCGCGGCATGTCATCTGAACAGTGGGCTCAAGCCCCTCACTCATCCCGATGAGGCACGCCGCCCAGCTTGCCATGCGGACGATGGCTGTTTGGCCATCGGTAACATTGACGGCGTCAACATAGCCTTTGAGCAGCCTTGCCTTCTCCCTGATCACCTCGGGGTCTGCGCTTTGAGGGGGGCCGAGCTCACCGGTAACGGTAAAAGCTCCGCTTTCCAAGACCCTCTCTAGATTGCTCATTGCTTTCATCTCCTGTCTCACTTGGGCACAGTAAATTTGTTTCTGGCTATGAGAAGCTAGCGTTGAAACACGCGTACGTTCATTCTGATATGCCTGAGCCTCGAGTGGACTACCTCTGCCATCCTTGCCATCACTCTGTAGCCCAGATAGTAGTCCTCCTTCAGTAAAGTGTACAAGCGCCCCCCATCTATTGTGATCACCCTGACCGGCTCCAAGGCCCTTGCCGTCAGGATGTATGCAGGGGTTCCCCCGACTGCGGACCAGCCACAGATCTGCCCCTTGCTCAGCGTGTCCACCGTTACCTGTTTCCCCATACTAGGGGTGGGGGAAAGGCTGATCTCCATGGCCACTTTCCCTACTTGGATAATGTAAAGGTCCTTGGCCACGCTGCCCTCGGTGAACAGGGTTGTTCCCTTTTCATAGACCTCAGCACGACCCAGCGCTGCTACCTTTTCCAGCTCCTCATCGGTTAGCCCCTTAAATAGCTCGGAGCTTGCTAGAACCTCTTTGATTATAGCCTCCTGTCTTCCCTTTTTCAATCAAAATGGTGAATTCGCCTTCCATCTGTGTCTAGTACCGCAGCCGGCGGTGCGTTTAGGCCAAAAGCGCCCTTTTGATACTCCTCACCCTTGTTGACGCTACCTGTACCACGCATTCCATCACTTTAAAGCCTATTTCATGATTTTTATTAAATAGAGCAAGTAAGCGCTCGCCATCTATTGCGATCACCCTGACCGGCTCCACGGCCCTTGCTGTCATGATATATACACGTGAGCCGACAACTGCGGACCAACCACAGGACCCTCCCGGGGGAATAATCTCTGCCAACGCGTCTTGCTCTATCCCGGGGTAAACGGGCAGCCTCATCCCCATGCTTATTTTGCCTTCAGCGACAATATATAGGTCCCTGGCCATTGTGCTCTCGGCAAACACACTGAGTCCCGCCGCATAGGTCTCCTCCCGACTCAGCGCCGCTACCTTTTCCAGTTCCTCATCGGTTAGCCCCTTAAATAGCTCGGAGCTTGCAAGGACCTCTTTTATCGAGGCCATCTGTCCCCTCTCCCTGACAATTTAAACATTATATAGTTATCATTTTGCAGTGTCTACACTGTGTACCTGTTTTTGCTGTCATTGCGACCCCTCCGCTTTGCGAGAGTCCGACTTATCGGACGATCTAGGCCGAAGTGTCGGCC
>JAGMCC010000181.1 GCA_023129355.1 Dehalococcoidia bacterium
CTGGTTATCTTTCCCAGCATGTCTATGTCGAGATAACAGCTGCCACCGCCACCACCACCTCCACCTCCGCCACCACCGCCAGCACTCTTTTCATATAATCGGATTCCCAGCTACCACTGGTGATGAGCAACATATCCACCCCTTCATCCTTCCCCAGCGCCTCTATGGTATCGATGTACAATTGCGGGTTAAAAATTGACGCCATCCCCAGGTCGATGGGGTTATCGGTGCAGGTGCCCACAGTAGGGACGATATCCTCCAGCCTCCTCCCGGTATGTGCCGAAAGCTGGGCAAGCTCCAGCCCAGATTCTATGCAGGCATCAGCGGTGGCCACCCCCAGCCCCCCCATTCCAGAGGCGATGGCAACCCTATTGCCCCTGGGCAGCGGAAGAAAGTAGAAAGCCTGGAGATAGTCCAGCATCTCCTCCGCACTATCCACCTTTATCATGCCCGTCTGCTTGAATACAGCCTCCCACACCGCAGCTGAACCGGAGAGGGCTCCGGTGTGGGAGGCGGCGGCCCTCGCCCCCACCTCAGTAGTGCCCCCCTTCCAAACGATTATGGGCTTTTCCTTAGAGATTTCCCGGGTAAGCTGACAGAACCTCCTACCCTGCTTAACCCCCTCCAAATAGGCAAGGATGATGCTCGTCTCAGGATCCTGCCCCAGGTATGCTAAAAAGTCCGCTGCATTTAGGTCACATTCATTGCCACAGCTCACCACCTTGCTAAACCTGACTCCCTGAGCCGCAGCCGCAATGATAAACATTATCGAAAGGGAGCCACTGTGGGAGAACATGCCCACAGGGCCACTTTCTTTAGGTAGGAAGCCGAAATTTGCCAGCCGCGATGAGGGGCAGTATATCCCAACGCAGTTTGGCCCGATGAGCCTGGTGCCATTCCGCCGCGCAATCTCGACAACCTCCTGCTCCAGCCTTCTGCCCTCGCCGTCCTTCTCCCCAAATCCCGAGGTACAGATCACCACCCCCTTAATGCCCTTCAGGGTGCATTCCCTTACTATCTGGGGCACCGTTTCCCGCGGGGAAAATACCACCGCCAGATCCACCTCCCCCGAGATCTCCCGCACCGTGGCATAGGCCTTTACTCTTTGAACCTCCTGTTCATTGGGGTGAACTACATAGAGGTTTTCAAATCCCAATTGGATAAAGCCCTCAAGGAAAAAGCGCCCTAGATTCCCATCACTGTTGGAAGCCCCTACCACTACCACACCTCTGGGATGAAAGATGCGCTCCAGCTCCTCTATAGTTTTCCAGTCTTTCAATCTACCCTTCCCCCTCCAGTGTGGTACGCCAGGTCTGAAGCAGGGCCTTGCTGGCGAGGAGATCATCGGTTGCGGAATAAGGGTCGATCTTACCTTGCTCCACCCGCTCCAGGGATGCCATGAGCTGCTCATTCTTATTTATCAACGCCAGAATCCGCTCACGGACGCTGCGTTCCACGACCTGCAGGAATTCCGCCCTCCGCTGCGCCTTGCGGCGAATGTCGAGCTGTCCCGCTTCTTCGAGCGACTTGCGGTGATTTCTGATCCCCTCATAAAGCTCATCGATTCCTACATTATTAATCGCCTCGGTGGTGAACACCGGGACCTCCCACCACTCATGCTTCGGGTTGAGGCGCAGCATCTGCTTCAAATCCTCTGCTACGGCATCCGCCCCTTCCCGGTCCGCCTTGTTGATCACAAATACATCGGCGATCTCAAGGATCCCGGCCTTCATCGCCTGGATGGCATCGCCCGCCTCCGGTACTAGCACCACTACCACGGTGTCCGCTGCATCCATGATGTCGAGCTCCGTCTGCCCCACGCCCACCGTCTCCACCAGAACGAAGTCCTTCCCGAAGGCGTCCATTAGCTTGAGCACCTCCTTGGCAGTGGGCGATAGTCCTCCCCGCCCGTCCCTCGTGGCCATGCTGCGGATGAAAACCTCCCTATCCAGATAATGCTGCTGCATCCTGATGCGGTCGCCGAGCACCGCGCCGCCGGAGAAAGGGCTAGAAGGGTCGCAGGCGACCACCCCCACCGAGAAGCCATCTGCCCGCATCAGACCGGTCAACCGGTCCGCGATACTACTCTTGCCCCCTCCCGGTGGGCCGGTAATGCCAACGATATGGGACTTACCCAGGCTGAAGTTGATCTGGCTCATGATCTGGGGCACCTCAGGGGCACCCCGCTCGATCCTGGTGATCAATCGGGCCAGGCACTGCTCGTCCCCGCCGAGCATCTTCTGGACCATTTCCTCAACTTCACACAATTTCCTAACCCCTTAATTATTATAGCTCACGAGCAACCTTTTATCCAGCAGAAAACTATACTATACCGCCCCTGTCACGTGTCAAGGAATTTGGTACCGATCTCGTTCAGATAGGCCGGTAACATCCTATAGTCATGTTGTAGATTATATAGGGGTGTCCCCCAAATAAAACATTCCAGGGCGGGTGGCGGGGAATAGTCCATTTATCATTTCGACCCCGATATATCGGGGTAGGCAATCCCCACGTCTCATGACAGAACACCACTGAGACCCAATACCCGCCGCCTGGCCTCGATCCGCCGGGTAGGCTGGCCGACGTCGGCCAGCCTACCCATTGTCATTCTGTAACAAGTTCGGAATGACAGGGAGGGGGCGAACCACA
>JAGMCC010000182.1 GCA_023129355.1 Dehalococcoidia bacterium
GAAGTGGAGGTGAATGCGGATACCATCCCCTTTATGCAGGTCTACAAGAAGCACGACCCTGGCATGTGGACCGAGGAGCTCCTCGAGATGACCCTGTTTGACCTTATGGACGAGTATTGTGAGACCGAGCACTTCAAGATACAGCAGGCAATGATATGCTGGTACTCAGGATCCGCCGCTCACTGGGAGGGAATGGCCATCCCTACTCTCGCCTATAATATAACTCTCTGTCTAGCTGGTAGAGTCAGCGCTCCTCGCGGGAGCATGCACGCCTATCTCCACTCCATCTTTCGCTGTGCCGTCGACCATGGTGCAGTGTTCCGCACCTGCTGCCCTGTTGATGAGATCATCGTGAGCAACGGGCGGGCGGTGGGGGTACGCCTCAGGGACGATGCCGCTACGGCGGAGAAGACGATATGGGCGGACAAGGCGGTGATCAGCGATGTTGACCTCAAGCAAACCTTCAACAAGCTCATCGGGCCGCAGCACGTGGACAAAAGCCTCCTGCAGCGCGTAAATGACATCAGTCTCAAGGGGGGGAGCATCTATGTTTCCCACATCCTCACCCGCGAGAAGCTCCGCGCTCGCCCCCAGTTCCGCAGCGAGCTCATGGGAGACGAGGCTGGTCTTGGGCCCTACCCCTGCGACTCGCGGGAGATCTACTTTGAGCATGTAGCGGATGTGGATAGTCGAAAAGGCGACCCCACTGTGCCGCCGGAGAGGTTGATGTGGCTGGGAACCCCCACCAACAGGTTCAGCGTCAACAATCCGCAATGCACCCGCCCCGGTCAATATGTTATATCTCCTTTCTATGTCCTTGTTCCCCCGCCGCAGTATCACGTGGAGAGTCCAGACGCCATAGACAAGAAAAAGGAGGAGCTGAACGCGTACATGCGCAAGGCCTTCAGCCAGGTGATCGAGAACCTCGATGATGACAACATCGTTTACCACTGGGCCAACACCCCTTATGAATCGGAGTTTCGCAACACCGGTCTCATCGGCGGCACCTACTGCGGCACCCGCCAATGCGATGACCAGTGGTGGAACCAGCGTCCCCTGCCCGAGATGGCGCGATACCGCACCCCCATAGACGGGCTCTATCTGTGCCACCAGACAGCCGCGCACCCCGGTGGGTTGGCCCTGATGGCCAATACCTATAACATGATGCACAGCCTCATCGAGGATGGGATCGCTGAGCCTGGCGACTGGTGGTACCCATCGCCGTGGTACATACCGGAGAAAGGCAAGATATCGGCGGTGCCCCGTGAGGGCAGAGTAACAGCGTAGCAGATAATCGCAGTCTCAATGTGAGATTGGATAATAGCCCCCGCTGCAGAAGGTAGCGGGGGTTGTTTTTTGGCGGTTAACCGGCACCTCTCCTCAAGGTAAGCGCTGCCAGGGCCGATATAATCACGGCGAAGGCGGCCAGTATACCTATTTCATAGCCTACATCCATAAGGCCCTGGCCCTGGCGCATGATGTCTGTCATTCCGTCCACCGCGTATCTTAACGGGAGAAAGTTCGCTATCTCTTGAAGGACCGTATGCATCTTTTCCACTGGCCAGATGACACCAGAGAGGAAAATCTGTGGGAATATGATCAGGGGGATGAACTGAACCATCTGGAACTCGTTACGGGCAAATGCGGAGGTAAAGATGCCCAGATTAACACCAACGGTGACCACCACCATTTGAAATATGCAGATCCGCCACAAAGCCCCTTGGGCGTAATATGCATCCAGCACGTATATAGTAAATATGATCACGACTAGGGTTTGAATCAGCGCTAAAACAAAGAAGCCGAGCAGATAGCCGACCACCATATCCAGGCGCGACACCGGCGACGCCATCATGCGCTCCATGGTGCCCTGAGAGCGTTCCCGGAGGAAGCTGATGCCGGTAAGCAGGAAACTGAAGAATAGCCCCATGGTTGCCAGCAGTGGCGGGTAGGCATAGTCCAGAACATGGCTTTCCTCTGGAAAGCTGTAGCGGACGAGGGTCATTATCACCATTGGCACGATCAGGATCAGCGCTATAGTCCGGCGGTCGCGGACTAGCTGGCGCACCACCCTGGCAGCAATGGTCACGGCATTACTTGGAATCATTACCCTTTTCCCTGTAGCGGACAAAATAGAGGAAGGCGTCTTCCAGGCTCGCTTCAGGCTGTCCAGTAGACTGCCTCAGCTCGTGAGGAGTACCCTGGGCGATGATCTTGCCCTGACGCAGGAAGACCAGGCGATCGCAGTGGGCGGCATCATCCATGGTATGGCTGGAGATGACGATCGTGACGCCCTGCCTGGTCAGATTTTCGAAATACTCCCAGAATGTAACCCGCAGCTTTGGGTCAATCCCTACCGTAGGCTCATCCAGGAAGAGCAGCGGCGGCCTGTGGACTATGGCACAGGCGAGACTGACCCGCTGCTTCATGCCACCACTTAGCTTATGCACCGAGTCCCTGCGGCGGGGCCACAGGCCAACCAGTTTGATCGCCTGCTCAACCTGTTGGCGTCGCTTGGCTTTATCTCTGAGTCCGTAGATCCGGGCGAAGAAGTCCACATTCTGGGCTATCGACAGCTCGGCATACAGCGAGGCGAGCTGCGGCATGTAACCGATGTGTCGCGCCATTTTGCGGGATGGAGGCCTTCC
>JAGMCC010000183.1 GCA_023129355.1 Dehalococcoidia bacterium
GTCGCTCCGCTCCTCGCAATGACGGTTTAGATGCCTTCCCACACACCACATATGTTGATTCGGCACATCGTACCTCGCAAGGTGGGTCCAGAGGGGGTTCCCCCCTCTAGCGGGGGTATGGGGGTGTACCCCAGAAACACATATCAGGGCGGGCGGGTGGGAATAGCAATCAGTCATGCCTGTTGCAACAAGCACTACAGAGGATGAAAATGTGGCATTTTTACACCGTATTTGTCTGTCATTCCTGCGGAAGCAGGAACCCAGAGATTGGTCGGTCTAGATTCCCGCCTGCGCGGGAATGACAAGGGTGTAGGGTTCATCCAGACATATAAGGGTATTTTCGTAGCAACGACATATGGTTGCAACCAATCCTAGTGAGGGAACGCAGTGAGGAGCAAAATGTGTCACCGGCTGATGCGTTCCCATTTTATCCCGGGTGTTACCGCTGGCGATAGGAATGTTGGATTACCAGCGATCCACGGTAAAAACGAATGTTGCTGGAGCCAGGGAAGGGGCAATTTAGTAAGCTATTGCCATTTGCTACCAGGGTCTCGGGCTGCTGCAGAACCTTAGCACTTCGGCGAAATTGTTGATCCGCTCCAGGTTATTGGTCTCCAGGGTGCCGTCATAGGTGAGGTTAATCCAGGGCTTCCCGTATAATTCACTGAACTTCTCCGACATGGCCGCTACAATTCCTCCCGGCATACAACCATGCGGCATTACCGAGATCACGCCGGCAAACTCAGGGTTCTCCATCCAGTCGATTCCGCTCCCGATGCTAATCACCGCCTCGCTGCCACACTTAGGAGAGAGGTATTGGCACGAGAACGCCAGTATCTCCTTTGTAGTAGGCTCCCGCGGATCAAGAAGGCCATTGAAATTGATGGCTATTGAGTGCTCATCGTGGTCTTGCATCCGCTTTCTGATGTAACCGGTAACCACCTTTTTCAGCTTCCTCTCCCTGATACCATCCTCAATGTTCCGGTGGGTCATGTACTTGATCCACTCCCCTATGGGTGAAACGATGACTTCAAGCCCAGCCTTCTCGCACTCCCTTACCAGGTCGCTATTGCTGAATCTGTTGGAGCGCAAGAAGATCTCGCCGTTGATCCCCACCAGCGGCCTGCGCGGCTTGTCCCGGTCGATCTGGGTGCGAAATGCAGCGGTGGCATCCTGCAGGACGTCATTGAAATCATCATTCTGGCGAACGCGGTGGGTAATTCTGGCGGTGTATTCGCTGAAGAGTTCCTCCGCGGCACCGGCTGATTTTTCATAGGGGCGGGTGTGCCAGAGGAGCCTCAGCAGGTAGTCCATGGCCACAATGCCCTTCCATGCCAGGCGCTCGAAGGCTATGCCCAGGCCCAGGTCCCGATAGGCATTGTTTGAAACGGTGGTCCGTATTGGAAGATCGAAACCCAGCTCCCTGAATATCCTCACCTGCTCCACGGCGTATTTCCCGAAACGGCATGGCCCGAAGGCGCTGGCCATGAACCCCTCAATGGCCTTCAGGTCAACCTCACCGTGACCGTTCTCATCTAGGAATCTCATAAAGTCGCCCAGGGTTACGCGGAAGGGCAGGCATTCCGTACCCCGGGTTACCCTATTGCTGTAGAGCAGGGATTGTTCCGTTGACTCTGGAAGAACGGTAGCATCTACCCCGAAGGCCTGCATGGCAGCGGCCAGTATCTCGGCGTGCGGAGCCATCATGGGGATGAGAAGCTTCTTTCCTGAATTGACCGTGGTAGGCGCTGAGCGGTAGGCATGCTCATCCCAGCCCTGGATTTCTTTCCCGGTGCGGGCGAATCCGCTGATGGTATCGATGAAGGCCTCGAGGCGGGTAACAATGCCCGCCTCGGCGGCATGCTCGTCGATCTCCAGTTGACCCAGGGGCTTGCCCCCCATGATATCCTCGACAATCTTGATTATGAACGAGTTCGGGCCACAGCCGAAGTTGGTCAACACCAGCCCGTATAGCTGCGGGTCTGAGGCAGTGAGAGCCGCGCCGGCGATGTGCTTTCCTTCGTAGAACCAGTAAGGGCGGTCTGAGTATTCCTTGATGTTTACCGAGTCGAGCGGCAGGAAATCGAGGGGTATGGGCACAACGCCGAGCTGAGAAAGTTTTTCGGCGATCCCCAGGTTTGCCCCCGAGTCCTGCGACATATAGGACCGGGCGAAGATTACCACGCCCAACTGGTTGTTCTGGCGGATTTGCTCCATAACCTTCCGCCCCAGTTCCACCTGTTCCGCCTCAAAATCCCGCTGCGCCCTGATCCCGGCGAGGGCAGCCTTCTTGCCCTGTTGACGGCTGAAACCCATCTTCACCGCGACCGCGGCAAAGTTACTGATCACATCAGCGTCGCCCATGCTGAAGTCAATTATTGGCGTCAGCAGCAGTTTTTCCAGGCCCAGAACCTGGCGGATGATGAACGGGGATGCCTGGACCAGGGGGCAGGAATACTTTTGGTTCTCATCTCCATCTTTCAATCCCAACCGAATGGCGCAGGGATAAAGTATGTAGTCCACATCGTGGAGGCTTGCGGCATGACCATGTAACAGCTTGATCGGGAAACAACTGTCCGTATAGCTCAACTCACAGGCGTGTTCCATGATTTGCTTGGTGGTCTTGCTCGAAAGGAC
>JAGMCC010000184.1 GCA_023129355.1 Dehalococcoidia bacterium
TACTCGTCCAGTACATTAGTGACATGTCACCGTTCTCCCGCTTTTTCCCACCCTCCCTGGGATGTATTTCAAAGGGATTCCCCTTTATGGCTCCTGCTAAGTAGAAACTATAGTGTAGCACGGATGTGTTCTACTACACTCGTCCCTGCGGTTGATTTATCGCCAAGCGTCTCGCAATGATAAGTGAAGCGAAATCCACTTGTATCCCTTCACACACGCTCCATAAGCTATTCTCACATTGCATAGACGGTTGAGCAGGGTTAACTGAATTTTTTGAACAATAGTCTGAAAAGTAGAAGCGAGCTTTTTGCAGCGTAGCAGCTAGCACGAAAAGCCCTCTTTTTATCTTAGTGGCCCGCCGTTTTAAGGGGTTAAGGTAAGGATCTTACTTGCCTCTTCGGGATGGCTGGCGATGAAGCAAAGCTCATCGTCGGTTAGCGGCAACTGGGTGTGGGCGCTGGCGAACTGCACTAGCTCCAGGATAGGTTTGGCGCTGTCATCGTCGGGGAGGGTGATGCCGATCTCCTCGTAGACATGCCGGAACCCGGCGATACCGCCAAACTCCCCGGTGGTTATTATGCGGCCGGTGGGGATGCGTGCATCCTCCCCACGCCCCAGTATCTCGTACTCGAAAAGCTCATAGTTGCGGCGATCCTTGAGAGCACCATCGGCGTGGATGCCGGCCTCGTGGGCGAAGATGTTGAACCCCACCCCGGGCTGGTTTATTGGGATAGGTATGCCGAATGCATAGGAGACATATTTGGCCAGCTTGTCAGCCATCGTGAGATTGAGGGGGTCGGCGATCTCACACTCTTGCATATCCCGGCCAAACTTGAGGGCCAGGATGCAGCTTATGAGATCCGTCTGCCCCGCCCGCTCGCCAACCCCGTTCACCGAGGTATTGATATAGCTATCGACGCCGCCGTCGAGCGCCCCTTTGGCACCGGCGATGGCGTTGGCCACCGCCATACCCAGGTCATTGTGGCAGTGGAGTTCAACGGGTATCTTCACCTTCTCCGCCAGGGTTTTTGTCCGCTCATAAATGCTCATCGGGGTATCGTAGCCCAGGGTGTCGCAGTACCTTATGCGGTCAGCCCCGGCCTCCTTAGCTGCCTGGGCGAACTCCGTGAGGTAGGCCATGTCGGTGCGTGAGGCGTCTTCAGCATTCACCCCCAGGGTATTCACCCCGTTATTCCGAGCGTAGCTTGCTGCCTCCACCATCTCGCTGATAACCTTCTCCCGGTCCAGCTTGCCGCGGAACTTGTGAAGGATCATTTGGTCCGATGTGGAGATGGAGATGTTGAGGTCGCGCACCCCGCTGTCCAGGGAATTCTTCACATCCCCAACGATGGCGCGGCACCAGCCCTCCAATATCAGATCTCCGAAAATCCCCTGCTCTTTTAGCTCCAGATTACCCTGAATATAGTTTCGCTCGTGTCTTACCGTGGGGAAGGAGAACTCCGATTGGTGGAGGCCCATCTCCCCCAGGTAGAAATTGAGCATGGTCTTTTGCAGCTTGGCCATAATGATGCGCGATGCTTGGACCGCATCGCGATTGGTCACATCGATGAAATATATCTTGGGCATTTGACCCTCCTTATCTGGCTTGCCAAATAATGATGCTATATGTTAGCATACAGAGAGATAGTTTGCAACGGCTACTTGACAGGTGGCGGTGTTATCTCTATAATAACACAACTTTATACAGAGCCATGATAATAGATGTCTCGCAGCAGCTTAAGGAGCCGGTAGGCTCTTATCGCCATTATCGGATCAGTGAAAGCGACGCCTCGTCAATCTATGGGGAGGTAGATTTACTCCGCACCGATCGCGGCATCTTTGTTAGCGGCACTCTCAATACAACGCACAAAGCGGTTTGTAGCCGGTGCCTCAGTTCCTTTGAGCAGCCCTTGACGCTGAGGATCGAGGAAGAATATTTATCCAAAGCTGAGGAAGGCGCTTTCACCATAGGTGAGCACAAGGAGATAGACCTGAGTGAGGCGGTGCGCCAGTATGAGCTTTTGGTCTTACCGATGAAGCCTCTTTGTAATGAGGATTGCGCCGGGCTATGCCATCGTTGTGGTCACAACCTTAATCTTGGCCCGTGCGATTGCCCTACCAGCGACCTCAACCCCCGGTTCGACCTTTTTCAACTTCATAGTTGCAGAGGACATCAGGGTGACTTTGAAAAAATTCCGATTTTGTCTAATGAAGGCTTGTATGGGGCGAGAGAGAGGCAGGGAAAGGATATAGGCCTTTTCCGCTCTCAACCCTCGTCCTTTTTTAACGGAGTCTTGAAGGGGGAGCTAGGCTTTTTATAGAGGATGGTCTAGGACGAAAGAATGGCACTGCCGAAAAAAAAGACAGCTAAAGCGCGTCAGGGGAAGAGGCGGTCGCATATGGCATTGAGCCTGCCTGCCATCGACTACTGCCCCCAGTGCCACAGCCCAAAGTTGGCACACCATGTTTGCCTCATCTGCGGCAGCTATGCGGGGAGGCAAGTGCTCGAGGTAAAGGTAAAGAAGAGGGAATAACCAATGCGCACCGCATATTCAGGAGTGACAATTGGCTGAGCAAGAAGCCGCTCTGGCCTATGTTTTCCCGGGGCAGGGCTCAC
>JAGMCC010000185.1 GCA_023129355.1 Dehalococcoidia bacterium
AGCGGTGGCTTTGTGCGCGACGCCATTATAGGGCGCGATAGCGACGATGTGGATATTATCATCGGGGCAGAGGCTATGGAGCTGGCCCGCCAGGTAGCCAAAGCCCTGGGGGGTACATTTGTGCCCCTGGATCAGGAAAACGAAATAGCCAGGGTGGTGCTCCGCGGGAAGGGGCTGGGAGAACAAAAAAAGCCTTTTCATCTCGATCTCGCCACCATGCATGGGAGCATCGACGAAGACCTGGCACAGCGGGACTTTACCATAGACGCCATTGCGATAAATCTGAGGGAAATAGCGGACCCCAGCGCTCCCCTTATCGATCCCTTCGGAGGGCAGCGAGACCTGGAGGCCGGGGTGGTGCGCGCCATCAGCGAGGAGGCTTTCCGGCGAGACCCGGCGCGTCTGCTGCGCGGCCCGCGCCTCGCCGCGGAATTTGGCTTTTCGCTCGCTGACGAAACCAGAGCACAGATTGAGCGTCATCACCAGCTTATTACGCAGGTTGCCGCGGAGAGGGTGCGCGATGAGTTCTATCGCCTGCTTGCCGCCCCCAAGGCAGCCGAGTGGCTTCATTTGCTCGATGAGCTTGGCCTGCTTCTGACGATACTCCCTGAGCTTTCCCCCACCAAGGGGGCGGAGCAGCCCAAGGAACACTTTTGGGATGTACTCGAGCATTCGGTACAGACGGTTGCCACTATAGAATTCCTGCTCCGGATCGAGGGCTCGGAATACCTTGGCGATGAAATCCTGGCCTTTGTCCCCTGGTCACAGGCACTGGAGGGCTACTTCGAGGAGGAGGTGGCTAGCGGCCATAAGAGGAGGACCCTGCTCAAGCTCGCCGGGCTGCTCCACGATATAGCCAAGCCCCAGACCAAGACCATCGAGGAAACGGGCAGGACACGCTACTTTGGGCACGCCAAGGAGGGGGCAGCTATTGCCCAAAGCATTTTGGAGCGACTAAGGTTCAGCGTTCGGGAGAAAGAAATGGTGCACAAAATGATCGAGAACCATCTGCGCCCGGGTCAAATGGCTGGCGAGGAGGAGCTCCCCACCCAGCGCGCCATCTACCGCTACTTCAGGGACACAGGCGATGTGGGCATCGATACCATCTTCCTCAATCTTGCCGACCATCTGGCAACGCGGGGTCCCAATCTAGAGCTTGAAGAGTGGCGCAGGCACGCTGAGAGCATGGCCTATGTCCTGGAGCAGCGCTTCAGGGAGGAGAGCATCGTTTCACCGCCAAAGCTGATCAGCGGTCACGACCTCATCGATATACTGGGGATGAGTCCGGGGCGGGAGCTCGGCCAGCTTCTGGAGGCAGTGCGCGAGGCGCAGGCTGAGGGGGAGATCGCTACCAGGGAGGAAGCGCTCCTCTTTATCCAAAAGCGACATTCTAAGTAAAGTTGACATAATAGGGTTAGAAATAAAGAATGAGCAGAAGACACGTTATAACGCTGGTGGGCATCGCCTTGCTGTTTGCCTTCACCGTATCGACGCTGGTAATAGATGAGATCTGGGGGCGCGAAGGGATGTCGCTGGGGCTGGACCTGCAGGGGGGCACCCACCTGGTATATGAGGCGGACTTCTCTGAGGTTAAACCTGGCGCTGAGGGCGATGCAATCGAGGTGGCCCGGGGGATTATCGAGAAGCGGATCAACCGCTATGGGGTCTCTGAGCCGAATATCCAGATAATCGGCGACGACCGCATCTCTGTCCAGATACCGGGGGTTACCGCCGAGGAGGCCAAGTCGCTGGTTGGCACGGTAGCGGAGCTGGACTTTCGAGAGCAGAAAGGCGTGGACGCTACACTGGTAGAAGCAGCGAATGGGGGGGATAATCAGATTACGGTCAACGATGCCGCCGGCTTCGAAGTAGATGACACCTGTGTACTTGGTATCAGTTCGGTTGGGGCCATTGAGAAGGAAAACTGGGAAACGAGGCAGATAACAGCCATCAACGGGTCAACTAACATCCTCACCCTCGACTCCGTGCTGTTTACCGACCATCAGCCTGGCGAGCCGCTAAGTGCCTGGGTCCCCTCTACCGGGACAATCGATGGGGGGGAGATACATCTAACTGGAAAGTATCTCCTGCCCAACAGTTACGTTGATGTGGACCCGCAGACTGGCAAGCCCGTAGTAGCCTTCGAATGGAACGAGGACGGGGCCAGGCTCTTCTCCCAGATCACCGGACGGCTCATCGGGGATCCTCTGGGCATCATTCTCGATAACGAACTAATCTCGGCGCCGACAGTGCAATCACAAATCAGTGCTAACGGGATCATAGAGGGTCTAACCTACGATGAGGCGAGGATACTATCCAGCCAGCTAAACGGCGGAGCGCTGCCCCTACCGCTGGGGCACTGGGAGGGGGACGAGTTTTACCCCGAGCCGGCAGTAATCCGGAGTGTAGATGCCACCCTTGGTGCCGACTCCCTGCGGTGGAGCCTCATCGCCGGGATAATAGGTCTGGCGCTGGTGCTGGCGTTCATGATCCTTTACTATCGTCTCCCCGGCGTGCTGGCATGCGCTGCTTTGCTTATTTATGGCGCTATCATGCTCACCATTTTCAAGATGGTTCCCGATACCCTC
>JAGMCC010000186.1 GCA_023129355.1 Dehalococcoidia bacterium
CCATAAGCCTCTCGGTCACCCCTCCCTCTTTTAGTAATACTCGATATGCTCTTTTCATCCTATGCGCTAGGCTCTTCTATTTGGAAGTCGGCTTCATAAATCATGGCTAAAAGTATCTGGCGTAGAGTAATGTTCGAAATTTTTCGTACTATTCACAGGTTCTCCCAGTCAAAGGCTCGCCTTATAAATCATAGCTAATGGTTCATTCTGACGTAGCATAATGTTCGAAATACACCGCTATTTTATGACCTCAAACCCGGTATATGGGCGGAGCGCCTCTGGCACTACTATGCTGCCATCGACCTGCTGGTAGTTCTCCAAGATGGCGATGAGCACGCGGGGCAAGGCCAGACCTGAGCCATTCAGGGTGTGGACAAACTGGAGCTTAGCACCACTCTGGGGGCGAAAGCGAATATTGGCTCGTCGCGCTTGAAAATCGCCACAGTTGGAGCAGGAGCTGACCTCCAGCCACTCGCCACAGCCCGGGGCCCACATCTCGATATCGTAGGATTTGGTGGCGGCAAAACCAAGGTCGCCGGTGCAAAGCTGGAGCACCCGATAGGGGATGTCCAGCCGGCGGCATACCTCCTCAGCATCTCCCACCATTTTATCCAGCTCCTCGTCCGAACTATCGGGCGCGACAAATTTGTAAAGCTCCACTTTATCGAACTGATGCCCCCGCTTAATTCCCCTGGTGTCCTTGCCCGCCGACATCTTCTCGCGGCGAAAGCACGGTGTATAGGCCACGTAATAGAGGGGAATGGTGCCCGGGTTGAAAATTTCATCGCGGTGAAGGTTGGTCAACGGCACCTCAGCAGTGGGCACAAACCAGAAATCGTCCTCCTCATCGTGGTAGAGGTTGTCGGCAAACTTGGGCAGATTCCCCGAACCCACCATGCATTCCCGCTTCACCATAAAAGGGGGATACATCTCGGTGTAGCCATGCCTCCCGGTATGGAGATCGAGCATGAAGGAGATCAGGGCGCGCTGGAGGTGAGCCCCCTGCCCTTTGAGCACATAGAAACGGGTACCCGAGAGCTTCACCCCCCGCTCAAAGTCGATAATACCCAGCGATTCGCCCAGCTCCCAGTGGGGCTTGGGTTGAAAATCGAATTTTCGAGCTTCACCCCAGCTCCGCACCACGATATTATCGCTTTCATCCTTACCTATAGGAACGCTTGGGTGAGGGATGTTAGGGATGCGGAGGAGGAGGTCATTAAGCTGCTCTTCGATTGCCCCCACCTGCTCATCGAGGGCCTTGATTCGATCCCCCATCTGGCGCATCTCCTCGATGACTTGGGGAGGCTTCTCGCCCGTTTTACCGATCTGTTTGCTCACCTCGTTTCGCCTCGCCCTGAGTGCCTCCACATCAGTGAGCAGGCTGCGGCGGCGCTCGTCCAAAGCGAGGACACCATCGATAGGCTCGCTAAACTGGCGCTTCTTGAGCGCCTCATGAACCAGGTCAGGGTTTTCCCGAATGAACTGCAGGCTGAGCATTAATATTCCTTGCTACTTAGTGCGTAATTGCGGGAAGAGGATAACCTCCCTTATTGACTGCTGATTGGTGAGCAGCATCACCAGCCGATCGATGCCCAGGCCCAGGCCTCCCGTGGGCGGCATGCCATAATCCAGTGCCACCAGGAAATCCTCATCCACCCTCTCCGCCTCCTCATCGCCCAAAAGGGCGCGTAGCCTCTCCTGCTCCCTGTTTTCAATCTCTCTTCATCCAGCGATGCCATCTTATAATTCACACGGTTCTCTCTAGTCCGGTGGGATAGGGGTATCCAAATACATCATTCCGCTATATTCATCGATAGGTGGTCTCAGCGCGCCGTGCCACTTGCAATATGAGCACTAAGCTCTCCTTGCCATATATTTCATAAACTAGCCGATAATCTCCCACTCTTATTCGATAGGCACGTTCGCTGCCTTCAATTTTCCTTACTCCGCAGGGACGAGGGTTATCAGCCAGGCTTCTTATGGTAGTTCGCAGCCGCTCAAAGCTGTGCCGCTGTATCCGCCTCTTAAGCCTTTCCAGATTGCGTTCGGCAGCAGGCGAGACTTCAAGCCTGTACACTCTTGGACTCTGCCCCTCTTTCCTGTCTGCTCACTGCCTCTTCTAGTTCTTGTTCCACCTCAGCCCATGAGCGCCCACCTTTTTCTTTCCATTCAGCGCGAGCAGCCTCAATTACAGGCAGCAATTCGGCATCCTCACGACTCTCCAACCAGTCCCGCACCGCCTCCGCAATGATGTCGCTTGCCGGCTTGTGCCGTCTGGCAGCCTCCACCTTCAAGTAGGTATAAAGATCTTCATCGTGGAACACCACTGTCATCCTCTTGCTCATCTCACCATCTCCTTAGGCATATATACATACGTACGCATTAGCATTGTAATAACATCTGCCTCAGCCCGTCAAGTCCTCGTATGGAGAATAGTCCCCTCTCCCTTGACGGGAGAGGGCAAGAGCCTGTCCTGAGCAAAGTCGAAAGGTCGTTCATGGTTCGACAAGCTCACCACGAACGGTGTCCCGTTCGCCCTGAGCCTGTCGAAGGG
>JAGMCC010000187.1 GCA_023129355.1 Dehalococcoidia bacterium
TTCCTGGCCAACCAGCTATCAAAACCGGGTTTTCAAGCTCAGGCTTTTTATAGAGTCTGATTCCCATCGCTCCCCTTTTCTCTACGTGTAGCTATTGCCAGGCTTGCCTATTTTCCCAACAAGCTGAGGAACGTGTGCCCAGCCTGTTGACCAACCGTCATCGCTCTCGCTAAGGCAGACTACCCCACTCATACTGAATCTAACCACTTCCTTCCCAAGGTCGCCGAAAACATTAAAGACGCTAACCTCCTCAAATGGGGGAGATGTCCTACAAGCATGAGCAACTTTTCAGACTTCTGGGTTAGTCGCTTTGCCTCCTGATGGTCGTCCAGAGGACGAAGACCTTTCTGCTCTAAGACGCCTTCGAGAGGCACCAAGCCAGTACAAGGACAGTCTACCATACTAAGAGTGGGTCAGCAATTGTCTGTACTCGCACAGTACATTAGCGACGCGTCACCGTTCGCCTCCTGTGGTTGTCATCTCGAGCGAAGCGTATCAATCTCACGCTTTCCCACCCACCCTGATATGTATTTCTGGGGGACTCCCCTTGATAGCTCCTGCTTGGCAAAACATATGGTGTAGCACGGATGTGTTCTACTACACTCGTCCCCGCGGTTGATTTATCGCAAAGCGTCTCGCAATGATAAGTAAAGCGAAATCCACCATACCAAGTATCAACTATCTATCTGAACGAGATCAACGAGATCATTGTTAGATTAATGCTGGGCAGGTTGTAAACCCAGGTGGAACAGTTAGGGCGCAGCTTGGGGTTGCGGTCTGCTCATATCGCAGATGCTCCGCAGTGAACGAGTGGGCTTTATGCAGTTTGTTCTCATTGTTTGTATTTGCCTCGCTGGGTCATATATAATAACGCTGGAAATGAGTGGGGCTCTAATTGACTCTTGACCAAGTATCGCCTCCTGACTCAAATAGAAGAGCCTATGATTCTCCCAGATAGGCTTTACAACGTGAGATATGAACAGGATAATATATCAATCAGAAAATCCCGCGAAATGAGGCCCACAGCGGAGGAGCCTATGCGGTGACAACACGCGCCAGGTAACAATAACTATGGGGAGGGCTATGGTAGATGTAAAGGAAGTAGCTCATAAGGTTTATCGGTTAGAGGCACCGGTTCCCGGGGTGAACACTATCTTCGCGGTATATCTCATCCAAGAGTCGGAGGGGGTTTTGATAGAGCCCGGTCCGACTGCCGCCATTCCGTCCATTCAGGAGGGCATGAAACAGTTGGGGATGGAGGATTTAACCTACATCATCCCCACCCACATTCACATAGACCACGCAGGAGGTATAGGTACACTGGCTCAGCTTTTCCCTGGGGCGAAAGTAGTGGTTCACCCCCGGGGGGTAAAGCACGCCGCTGACCCCTCTCGCCTTATCGAGAGTACCAGAACGGTCTTTGGTGCTGACTTCGAGGCTCTCTTTGGACCTATCGTTCCTGTCCCAGAATCCCAGCTAAAGGTACCTGAGGATGGTGAGATAATCTCGATCAACGGTAGGGAACTGCAGATTATATATGCCCCGGGCCACGCACCTCACCACATGGTCATTTTTGACCATAGTGTGAATGGTCTTTTCTGCGGTGAGGCCCTGGGGTTACCTGGCTCAAGTAACATAATATTTCCGCTCCCTGCTGTTGCCCCACCCAGCTTTGACCAGGAACTGTACCTGGAGACTATAGAGAGGCTAAGGCAATTGGGAGCCCAAATGCTTTTTTATTCACATGGTGGGGTAGAGTTGGAGACAGATGTGTTGATTTCAATGGCTGCCGAAAACACCCGTACTTTTGGCGATATAATCCTCAAGGCTCTAAAGGAAGGCGAGACACTAGAAGCAATTAGCCGCAGAATCGGAGACCATGTTGCTAGTCACTACGGCCTGGAGGTAAACGAGATGGACCTAGCGTTGATCATAGCTGGATACTCCTTTTACTTCAAGAAGAAGGGGCTGGCCTGAGGGAGCCGTAACCAGCGCGTGACACCATGAAGAAACCCTGAACAAAACGGCGATATGTGTCCTTCATGCCACTGCGATACGTAGAGATCGCCAGTACCATGACACACCCGTCACCTTCCGTCATTGCGAGCCCTTCGCCTTCTGTCATTCTGAAGGAGCAAAGCGAGTGAAGAATCTTGCTAAAGGTAAACTCCGCGAAGTAATCTTATTTACCATCCTTTAAGATTGCGACGTGCTTCCCTCATCATGCTAAGAAAGCGATTAGTATTCCAGCCACGGTAGCGGAGCCGATGACGCCGGCGACGTTCGGCCCCATGGCATGAGCCAGCAGAAAGTTATCAGGATCCTCACGCTGACCCTCAGCCAGCACCACACGCGAGGCCATGGGGACTGCGGAGACACCAGCAGCGCCGATGAGCGGGTTGACCTTACCCCTGGTGAGCCAGCACATCAGCTTCCCCATTAAAACGCCGCTTGCCGTCCCAAAACCGAAGGCGAATAGGCCCAGGGTGAAGATCTCCAGGGTCTGAACGTTCAACACCCGTTCCGCGATCATCTCGGCACCGATGAC